>JAFZQL010000132.1 GCA_017620435.1 Erysipelotrichaceae bacterium | reverse complement strand
GAAGCTTCTTCTTTGGACATTCTGCCGCCTACCCATCTGGCAAGCTTTTCATCATACGGAAGAATGAACAGCATCTCTCTGACTGTGCCATCCATCGTATACATCAGTAAAACCATGTCTTCCCGGTCAAGACCGGTCAGATAATAAAAGTTGCGATTCACGGAAAAATCATAGGCTTCGTCTTCGGAACGCATCGGTGCCTTTCCGGAAAACAGCATCACAGCGGCATTGGTCTGCAGCGACTTAATGACTTTTTCCCTTCTGCTAGAATATTGATTCATCTACTTTTCCCTTCTCTCTATAACTTACTTTAACGATCTCATGCATATCGATACACTCCTTGATCAGATTTTCATAATCAAATCTCTCTTCATAGTGCAGGCATCTGTCTTCTTTCGGTTTCGTGACCGGATTCTTCGGATCGAAGATGGTGCAGCAGTCCTCATATGGAAGGATACTGGTCTCATAGGTATCGATCCTCTTGGCGATATCGATGATCTCCAGTTTATCCATCATACATAACGGCCTCAGAATCAGCGTATCGGCGACCTTGCCGATCACGGAAATGGATTCCGGCGTCTGCGATGCGACCTGCCCGATCGACTCGCCGTTGGCGATGATACCGATCTTTCTTTCCTTGCAGATCCGATCGGCGATCCGGTACATCATCCTGCGCATGATGGTGATGCAGTATGGTTCATCGACATTCTTGTATATGGCAAGCTGCAGCCTGGTAAACGGAATAATATGGACGTTGATCTCTTCCTGGGATACGGAAAGCTTTCTGGCCAGGGACAGTACTTTCTCCAGGGCCTGTCTGGAAGTATACGGCTCTGAAGCAAAATGAATGCATTCGATCTTCAGCCCCCTCTTCATCGTCAGATAGGCTGCGACCGGAGAATCGATGCCTCCCGACATCATCACCATGGCTGTACCGTTGATCCCGGTAGGATAACCTCCCGGTCCCTTCACCTTCTCATCCATGACATAGATGAAATCCTTGTCAACAGAAACATACAGCATCAGTTCAGGATCATGAACATCAACAGTCAGATCCGTATTGTGCAGGATATTTCCGGCTACCGCCCGGTTGATGTCGTCGGAACGCTGCGGGAAAGACTTGTCGTGTCTTTTTGTCGCGACCTTAAAGGTCTTCACACCGCTGTTTTTCTGAGCCAGCAGCAGCGTTGTTTTCTTCACTTCTTCCAGATCTTTTGCAACGCGAACTGCACCGGCAAAATAACTGTAGCCGAAAACATCTTTCAGATCCTTTCTGATCTGTTCGTAGTCTTCTCCGTTGAGTTTTATAAACAGACCGTCGTGCAGCATGTTGTAGGTCAGCTGCGGATAATCTTTCAGTCTTCTGCGGATATTCTGGGTCAGCTGTCTGGTGAATTCCTTCCGGTTCTTTCCCTTGGTAGAAAGTTCACCATACCGGACCACGATATGATCATAAAGCAATTCTGGCATACTGGTTCAGGATCTCCTTCAGGCAGTCGATAAAATACTGCACTTCTTCTTCGGTATTGGTATAGTCAAACGATACTCTGATCGCATGATCTTCATCGATATGCATGCTTCTTAAGGTTCTGTTCGGTTCGTTTTCTCTTGATCCGCAGGTCGACTTGGATGACACCATGATCCCTTTTCCGTTCAAGGCATTCAGCAGCACTTCGGAAGGGATAGGCGTAGAGATATTCACCAGGGAAATCAGACCGCCCTCATAGTTGATTTTCGCAATGTCTTTCAGACCTTCCAGCAGAACATCATGCAGATGGAGAAGATGATCGTGATATCTGTCTTTGTTCTCTAAGGCGATCCTTAATGTCTTAGCCAGAACGATATTGGTCAAGGCGTTGGATGTTCCTCCTCTTAAGGAAAACTCCTGCTGACCGCCGGAAATGATCGGAAGCAGTTCGATGTGTTCCTTTTTGATCAGAGCGCCGCTTCCTTTCAGTCCGTGTATCTTATGAGCTGAAAAGGATGCCATATCCGTCTGGTGCAGATCCAGATCGATCTTACCTAAAGCCTGGGTGATATCGCTGTGGAAACAGGTTCCGTGATGTTTCTTTACGACTTCGGCGATAGCTGCGGTATCATTGACTGCACCGATCTCGTTGTTTACGGCCATGATCGAAACCAGCGCCGTGTCATCACGCAGGAAAGAAGCCACCTGTTCCGGTGTAATGTGCCCACGCTCATCGGGATAGAGGTATGTCACCTCGTATCCGAAGTCTTCTTCCAGCTGTCTAAATGAATTGTAGACAGAGGAATGTTCATAGATCGAAGTGATCAGATGCTTTCTCTCAGGATGTCTGAAGCAGTATCCTTTGATGGCCAGAGAATTGGCTTCCGATGCACCGGACGTAAAAATCAATTCGTTTTTTCTTACGCCCAGCAATGAACACAGAATGTCTCTGGACTTCTCCTGCATATCATAAATAACGACGCCATCGTCGTATAATGCGTCGCTATTGCAGTAATAATCATCCAGCAGCTTCTTATACGTTTCTTTCACTTCCGGATGAAGCGAAGTCGTAGAAACCGCATCAAGATATACTTTCATCAGGAATTCTCCATGATCTTTTCATCGGCATTCTCCGGGAACAGCGTCTCCATGCAGGAGATCGCCGTCTTTAGTGCCTTGGTATACTCGCCGTTGAGATACTGGAACTCCGCTTTGGAAAGCTCCCTGTCGATCTCCGGATAAGTGGAACGGTACTTGTTTCCGAATACGATGGCATTTTCCACCATGATACTCATGCCTACGATATTGTTGATGTTGTTGTAGAAACGGTAGATGAAATCGATCGCCTGGTTTAGCAGAGCGTTCAGTTCATCGATGTTGATCGGGATCTGCGAGGTCATTTCTTTCAGTTCCTGGATATATCCGCGGGCCTTTGACAGATCTTCCTTGTAGGATTCATCGATCGTCGGAAGAGCGTATTCCGCCAGTTTTGTCTCTACTTCGGATACGACCAGCTGGAGTTTCGTAAGCTGGCTCAAGGCTCTGGACTCGCCGTCCGTCGTCTTATCGATCATCGTCTTGTAGGAATACAGCGTCTTCATGTCCGCCTCGACATCGCTGCTGAGTTTTTCCGCTTCTTCCAGGATCGCGGAAGCAGGTCTGTCGCAGCTTCCCAGATCACCGCTGATGATCCCGTATTCTTTCTTGTATTTTTCGATACTGTCCCTTTTCTGTTTGAGGAAATCTTTCAGGTCTTCCATTCCGAAACGGGCCGAATCCTTGTCATAGGCAATCCGGACATAATTCTCGACTTTTTCCATATCCAGAATATGTTCATAAGCCTTGTCGTTGGTTTCTTTTGCCTGCCGGAAAGAATGATTCTCTGCCGCCAGACTCTCATTCAGTTCATTCAGGATATTCTTGGAATTCTCGGTATCTTCCTTTACGCCTTCCAGCTGCGCCGTCATGATGTTTTTCAGATCGGCATTCAGATTATCCTCGATCTGTTTCAGCCGGTTGTCGACATCCAGATGATCGATGTAGACACCTCTTTGCCTGGTCAGCGCCGTTTCTCTTCTGGTCTCATCCAGCATTAAAGGAAGTACGCCCTTGACGTCCTTAATCAGTTTCGGTACGGCATTGGCGCTGCTCTTGATCTCTTCCAGAAGAGCTTCGATCTTTTCCAGATCGATCTGGGCAGAACCGTAATCCGAGGCATACATCGCTTCTTCCGAAGAGGAGAAAAGTCTCTCGCACTCTTCCAGCTTTCCGACAAAACCGTCATAAGAAATGGAAAGCAGCTGAGAATTCTTGTTAATCGTCGTCTTTACGACACGGTATTTTTCTTTCAGTTCAGAGGAATATTCCCGCTGTTCATTCTCTTTTTTGGAGAACTCTTCCAGGAATTCGTTGATCTTCTTCACTTCCTTCTCACAGTCATCCATGTTTTCGGAAGCGATACGCAGGGATTCCAGAGCTTCCTTGCGTTTTCTGATATTCAGTCCGTCTTCGACATCATTCAGCAGATCCTGGATCTGCGAGATATGTTTCTCTACTTCTTCATAACGGGTATAGTATTCCTGAACGGAAGCCGCAGTCTCTTCGTTGCGTTTTGCCATGGTCTGCGCCTTGTTCAGTTTAAATGCCAAAGGAACAGTCTTAAGCGCATTAAAACGGACATAGAGTTCATCCAGCAGCTTCTTGAGTTTCTTCTTTTGCGATCTTCTGACCGCTATGAGAATGGAAATCAACAGGATCACCGCCGCCGCAGCGCCGGCTATTATATACATCGTTTTCTTGTCCATACAGGTTCATTTTACTATTAAAAGAGGCATTTTTCAATTGACTTACCGGCATCTATTTGGGATAATAATGGAGCACATAAATTTTATAGCAGCATGTAAAGTTATCAGTCATGCGTCAGTACCACATGGAGATGAGTAGTTCAGCGCTATGAATGAAAATCGAATACGGACACACCTGATAATGATTTACACCTGTACTTACTTAAGGAGGAGAAAACTTATGGCAAGAAACACAGGTCCTACTTGGAGAATCTCCAGACGTCTGAACTTCTCGGTTCTGGAAACCGGTGAAGAACTGACAAAGAGACCTTACATTCCGGGAATGCACGGTTCCCCTACCAGACGCGTTAAGCAGTCTAACTACGGTCTGCAGAAGGCAGAAAAGCAGAAACTGAGACACATGTACGGTTTAAGCGAAAAGCAGTTCTACAACACTTTCGTAAAAGCTGTCAAGAAGAAAGGTGTCACCGGTACTAACCTGTTTGTCATGCTGGAATCAAGACTGGACAACCTGGTATACCGCATGGGCTTTGCCAGCACCAGGAAGCAGGCCAGACAGATCGTCTCTCACGGCCACGTACTGGTCAACGGCAAGAAGGTAGACATTCCTTCATGCCAGATCAAGCCGGGTTCAACGATCGAGATCAAAGAGAACTACAAGAACAATCCGTTTGTTGCTGAATCTCTGGAAGCTGCAGTTTCCTTCAAGGATTTCGTCGAAGTTGACAAGGAAGCCAGAAAAGGCAAGTATGTCAGAATTCCGGAAAGAAAGGAACTGAACCAGGAAATCAACGAACTGCTTGTTATCGAGTACTACAACAGATAATCGTGAATAGAAAGATGTCCTCAGGGGCATCTTTTTATTTCTTATCGATGAAACAAAAAGAGATGAACTATTTGTTCATCTCGTTTAATATGATTTCTCTGACTTCCTGTACTGCCGTTTCCAGAACATCGTTGCAGACGACATGTTCATAGAAAGCCGTATCTTTCATTTCTTTTTTGGCCTTGGAGATCCGCTTCATGATCGTCTCTTCGTCTTCCGTTCCCCGTTCTCTGAGTCTTCTTTCCAGTTCTTCGATGGAAGGCGGTACGATATAGATGCTTAAGGCATCCGGACATTTCTTCATGATCTGCTTGGCGCCCTTGATCTCGATTTCCAGGATGACATTCTTGCCCTGTTCCCGCATTTCTTCCACATACTGTTTCGGTGTGCCGTAGTCGTTGCCTACGAATCGGGCATGTTCCAGGAGTTCGCCGTTTCGGATCGCTTCCAGGAAACGTTTCTTGGTCACAAAGAAATAGTTTACACCTTCGATCTCGCCTTCGCGCGGAGCTCTGGTCGTCATGGAAACGGAATACGCGAGATTAAGGTCCTCCATCGGCATAAGCTGCTTCAGGATGGTTCCCTTGCCGACACCGCTTAATCCGCTGAATACGATTAATAAGCCTTTTTTCATATCTTTATTTTATAACATAATTTAAAATAGAAATATGAATATCTTGTGTCCGGTATGTAAAAAGAAGCTGCAGAAAACAGGAAACAGCTATCAGTGTGAAAACAGACACTGTTTTGACCTGGCAAAAGAAGGCTATCTGAATCTGAATCTACATAATTCCCAGAATACCGGAGACAATCAGGAAATGATCAGAGCCAGAAAGAACTTCCTGCATCAGGGCTATTATTCTTTCCTGCGGGATGAGATCAACGGTATGCTGAACGAGGATGACGCACTGATTGATCTGGCCTGCGGCGAGGGATACTATACTTCCTGGTTCAAGTGTCAGGACAAGATCGGGATCGATTTAAGCAAGACCGGTCTGAAGTACGCTGCGAAACATGATAAATCTACGCTGTACCTGCTGAACTCCATCTTTCATAATCCGCTGGAGGATGAATGTGCGGATAAGGTGCTGACTATCTTTGCTCCGCTTGCGAAGCAAGAGATCGTACGTCTGCTGAAGAAGGACGGAGTCTTTATTATGGTCAGACCGGACAGGGACCATCTGATCGAGCTGAAACAGCTGATCTATGAACATCCTTATCGGAATGAAACGGAAGAGATACAGATCGACGGTCTGAAGCTGATCAGTGAAATACCGATCAGAAGAAAAGAAAAAGTCGTAGGACAGGATATCGCCGATCTGTTTATGATGACGCCCTATTACAATACGACTTCTCAGAAAGATAAAGACAAGCTGCAGACAGCGGATGAACTGGAGATCAGTTTCTCTTTCCTGATCGACATCTACCGGAAAGAATGATCAGCTTTTGTGCTTGGTTTTTGACTGAATGAATCCTACAGCTCTTGCCGCAAGCTCTATCGGCATCAGTCTGGCTGCCCCGATAATGATTTTATAGGCTGTACCGTCAATGGCGTAAGCCTTGTTTTTTTCAAACATCTCATAGCCGGTCTTTGCGGCATCTTCACAGGTCCTGGCAAGGATGTTGTCATAGACTGCAGTCGTTTTGCCGTTGGCGACTTCCCAGAAATCGGACTTGGTCGGTGCCGGGCACAGGACGGAAACATGGATGTTTTCTTTTCTTAGTTCTTCTCTTAAAGCCATGGAAAAGCTCATGACAAAGGACTTTGTCGCATAATAGACCGCCATGTAGGGTCCCGGAATAAAGGAAGCGACAGATCCGGTATTCAGGATATGTCCACAGCCCTGTTTCTTCATGTCGTTGAGACAGTAGTAGGTCAAGGCAACTAGCGCCTTGTTGTTGAGTTCGATCATACCCAGATCCTTATCCAGATCGGATGCATCAAATCTTCCGTAATCGCCGTATCCGGCATTGTTGACCAGGACGTTTACCGTATAGCCCTTCTCCTTGCAGAAATCGTAGACAGCTTTCGGATCTTCTGCCAGATCGCAGGCAAAATAATCCGCCTGAATCCGATATTCATTTCTAAGTTCTTCACAGAACTCTTTTAAAAGATTTTCTCTTCTCGCCGTCAGCACCAGATCATAATCGTGAGCGGCGAACTGTCTGGCGAGTTCTTTTCCGATCCCGCCGGATGCTCCGGTAATAAGTACGACTTTCATTCATCAATCCTCCAGACTTTCCGCAATATTCTCCAGTTTATTCAGACGGTGTTTCATACCCGATTTGGATATGGCGTCACCGTAAGTCTTCTGATATGCTTCACACAGTTCCAGCAGAGAACTCTCCTGATATTTCAGTCTGATATCGATAACGTTTCTGAGTTTCTCGGAAAGTTTCTCGTATTTCCCGTAATCCTTGATTTTCTGCATATAGGCGATCTGCTTCTGTGCTGCCCGTATCGTTTTATATTCGTTGGCGATCTCGCAGTTGTCGATCCGGCTGATCGCGTTCTTCAGATCTCTGCCTATTCTTTCATCTTCAAAGCGCATCATCGCATCATGCGCTCCGATCAGCGCCAGAAAACCGGAAACATAATCGGCCTTTTTCAGATAAACGACATAGCGGCTTCGTCTTTTGACGATCTTTGCCTGGATCTCAAAACGGGAGATCAGTTTGACTACGAAGTTGGCATTCTCGATGTCCGAGAGAGAGATCTCCAGATGGTAGTTGGCGTTCTGCGGGTCGTTGCAGGAACCGTAAGCCAGGAAAGCACCCGCCAGATAGGCGCCTGCACAGCAGTTACGCATGACGATCTCATAGTTCGGATGGGACTGCAGTCCACGCTGGTTATATAGCCCCAGATCTTCCAGAACAGGTCTGCAGTCGTCTGCGATCTCGACCGTGTAGATATTGTTTTTCTTTAAGTTGGTTTTTCTGACGGCTGTCAGTCCGGTCTGTACATCATAGAGTTCTTTCAATAAAAAAACGATCCTTCTGGCCGTTGTCGGATTTTCGCTTCTGATGATCAGACCCATCTTTCCTTTTGAGATTGTCAAAGAACTGGTCAGCTGTACCAGAGCGCTTAGCTGGGCTTTCTGACAGTGTTTTTCCAGATCCCTGGATGCGATCTCCTGCCTGATTTCTGTTGTGAATGACATTACAGAAGGCTCTCCAGTACGCATTTGATCTTATCGGAATCGTGTCTGACCAGATCGTTGTCGAATTTAAGTAGGCTGTATTTCCGTACTTCCAGACCTGTATCGCCGTTGTCTTTTACTTCAATGGAATTCTGCTGGGCATAACGGTAAAGGATCTTTCCCGGTATTTCATCGCTGTGCATGATGACCATGTCGACATCGGTGTCGTGCTTGGCGAACGCGTCCAGATGCTTCTTCAGATCGTAGTTGTATGTTTCGTTGGACTGGGTCATGCAGTTGGCAAAATAGATCTTCTTTGCTTTACTCTCATGTAGGGCTTCGTTGATCCCTTTGATGATCGTATTGGGCAGAATGGAAGTATACAGGGAACCGATCCCGTACAGGATCAGGTCGGCATTGCGGATGGCATCTACGGCTTCCCGATTTGCGTGGACCGGAACATCGTAGAACACTTTCTCAATGTTGTGGATCAGACTCGGAATATTCGCCTCTCCCTTGACGATCGTATCGTCATCCATCATCGCAAACAGCGTCACGGACTGCAGTGTTGAAGGAATGATCTTTCCTTTGACTTTCAGAAGATCCGAAGCGATCCGTATCGATTCATTAAAAGATCCGGTCATGTTGGTTAAAGCCGTCAGGATCAGATTGCCTAAAGAATGACCGGCAATATCCATGTTGTCTTCCCCTTCAAAACGGTAGTTCATCAGCTCATGAAGCAACGGTTCACTGTCCGAAAGAGCCACAAGCACGTTGCGGATGTCTCCCATCGCCGGGATCGTATATCTTTTTCTGAGACGTCCGGTCGAACCGCCGTCATCCGCTACGGTAACGATCGCCGAAATACTGATATCGTCAATATTTCTGATCCCCTGCAGGATCGTTGACAGTCCGTGTCCGCCTCCTATCGCTACAATGTTTTTCATTTCAGTTCCCGATGTGTCAGATAGCACATGTATTTGTCTTTATAGTGTTCATACAGGTAATTGGCCAAAGTAACGCTGCGGTGCTGTCCGCCTGTACAGCCGATACAGATCGTCAGATGCCTTTTTTCTTCGTTGTCGTACGCCTTGAACATGAAGTCCAGATAATCCAGAGTCTTCTTTATGTATTTCTGGGTCGTCTTGGATTCCAGAACGTAGTCCTGTACGGCTTTATCGTTGCCTGTCTTATGCTTCAGTTTTTCGATATAGAAAGGATTGTCCAGCATACGTACATCCAGCACGACATCCGCATCGTCCGGAACGCCGTTTTTAAAGCCAAAAGACTCGAATGTAATGGCCAGATTGTTGTAGTCGGGATAATTCAGGATCTTGTCCAGAACTGCCTTATGCTGTTTTGCCGTAAGGTTTGTCGTATCGATGATATGGATATTTCTTTTCTTGAACTTGCTGATGATACCTTTTTCGATCTCTACGGCTTCTTCTACGGTAGATGCTGTATTGGATATCACCAGAGGATGTACTCTACGGGAAAACTTGTAACGGTTGATGATCGCGTCCTTGCTGGCATCCAGAAGGATCAGCTTGGCATCGAAATCCGTATTGCCTAAAAGGTTGGAAAACTTTTCCAGATCAATCAGGCCGATCGTCAAAGCAACCTTGTCATATTTCAATGAATTATCGTTTTTAATCAGCTCGATCAGATCCGGCAGCAGTTCAACCGGATACTGGTCGATACAGGTAAAACCCATGTCTTCCAGAATATTGGAAGCTGTCGTCTTGCCTGCACCAGAAATGCCGCTGATGAGTATCAGTGTTTTCATACTTTTATTATATACCACTTTCTATGGTGTATCCTATTCAAAACTGATTTTATGAATCAGAACAGAAGCAAGTTCCATACATTTCGGAACCAGCAGATAAGTCAATACCGTACCGATACCGACATGTCCTTTCAGCAGTATCGTCAGCAGCAGGAAGATACTGTCGCAGGCGTATTTCACGTACGTGAATTTCCATCCGTTGCGGTAAACAAAAGAATACATGAAGGCTTCGTAGGATCCCATTCCCAGTTCCGCATGGACGATCAGCTCGGCCCCGAAAGAGATTAGAACGATGCCGATCAGGACGTAGAGGATCCTGATTACGTAGTTTCCGGTCCTTGGAACAGACTCGTAGACCATATCGATAGGAAATTCAACCAGCAGCATGGCCAGGAAGGAACCGATGCCTACGGTCTTTCTTTCCATGACAAAAGCATATATCAGCATCCCCAGCTCAATGAGCGTTGTCAGCTGACCGATCGTAATAAAGCCAAGTCTTTCTGATAGGACTTCACAGAAGCTTGCCATACAGTCGCTGCCGATCTGTGCCGCTGTGGCCAGACCTACGCCGCTTCCCAGCAGCAGGATGCCCAGGATGGTAACGGAAAGTCTTTTGATACTAGTCTTCGTCTCTAAGTTCATACAGGATATCTCTCAGCTCTGCGGCTCTTTCAAAGTTCAGCTGTTTTGCCGCCTGTCTCATTTCCGCTTCAATGGATGCCATCATTCTTTCCTTCTCGGCCTTTGTATGCTTGTGCTTCTTGCGGTACCTGTCGGCCATTTCTTTTGTTTCCTTGGAATGGATGACTTCGTTGAGTTCCTTGACGATACTTCTTGGAACGATGTGGTGTTCTTCGTTGTATCTGCTTTGGATGCTGCGTCTGCGGTTGGTCTCATCGATGGCTGTCCTCATGGAATCCGTTACCGTATCCGCATACATGATGACCCTGCCGTTGACGTTTCTGGCCGCCCTTCCTATCGTCTGGATCAGGGAACGGGAACTTCTCAAGAAACCTTCCTTGTCCGCATCCAGGATGGCGATCAAAGAAACTTCCGGTATATCCAGTCCTTCTCTTAACAGGTTGATGCCGACCAGGACATCGTACTTTCCGCTTCTT
>JAFZQL010000015.1 GCA_017620435.1 Erysipelotrichaceae bacterium | reverse complement strand
TTCAAAATAAAAAACCTCTCTCATCCTGACTGTACAGTCGCCACCTGAATCCCACAGGTTCTGCCTCTCGCTCGCGGGGTATACCGCCGATCAGGGAATTTCACCCTGCCCCGATGTTCTACAATACGATTCTACTATAATTCACTAGGCATTGCCATAAAAATACAATAGAATAATAGTATGATCAACAAACTGCAAAACGCCATCGATCAGGCCGAAAAGATCGTCTTTTTCTCCGGAGCAGGCATGTCTACCGCATCCGGAATTCCTGATTTCCGTTCTTCGACCGGACTGTACAAAAACATCTATCGGGCTGAAGAAATGCTTTCACATACCTTCTTTAAACATTATCCGGAAGACTTCTACGACTTCTATAAAACAAAGATGCTGTATCCTGATGCTAAACCGAATTACGCGCATGAATTCATTGCGAAGCTGCAGGAATACAAGGATGTATCCGTAGTGACCCAGAATATCGATGGGCTTCATCAGGCTGCCGGAAGCAGAAATGTCTATGAACTTCACGGTTCCGTTTTAAGGAACTACTGCACGCACTGCCACAAGTTTTTCGATCTTTCCTACATCATTGAATCAAAAGGCGTACCGAAATGTGATGAATGCGGTGCCATCATCAAGCCGGATGTCGTACTCTATGAAGAAGCGCTGGATGAAAACGTCATCAACGGCGCCTTGCGGGTCATTTCTCAGACTGATCTTCTGGTGGTATGCGGAACATCTCTGGTCGTCTATCCGGCTGCCGGATTCATCCGTTATTTCTCCGGAGACAATCTGGCCATCATCAACAGAGACGCCACATCCTACGACAGCAACTGCGATATCGTCATCCATGACGATCTGGTAAAAACCTTTAAAGAATTAAAGATCCGGGAATAATCCCGGATCTTTTTTTATGATCTGTAATAAGATTTAGAACTTCAGCGTGGCATCAACGGCTGCCAGCCATCTGTTGTATTTTTCTTCGACTTCTTCATGAGACATCTTTGGTTCGTAAACCAGTGCATCCTCGTCCCTGAAGTCTTCACGTCTGTAGAAGTCAACAGCCAGACCCGCAAGTCTTGCGGCACCTAAAGCTGTCGTTTCCGCCAGCTGCGGTTTGATGACCGGGATCTCCAGAATATCCGACTGGAACTGCACCAGCATCTTGTTGACGCTGGCACCGCCGTCGACCTTGATCATGCCGATCTTCTCGTGCAGATCATTTTCCATGACCTTGATCAGATCTTTCGACTGGTAAGCCATCGCTTCAATGCAGGCTCTGGCGATATGGCCTCTGTTGGTACCTCTGGTCAATCCAAAGATCGCACCCTTGCATTTGTCGTTCCAGTATGGAGCGCCAAGACCGGTAAAGGCCGGAACAACGACTACGCCGTTGGAATCCTCTACACTTGCCGCCAGTTCCTCGGAATCCTTGGCATTGGTGAAGAACTTCATCTCGTCTCTCAACCACTGGATCAGAGAACCCGATACGAAGATCGAACCTTCCAGGGCATACTTCACTTCATCGCCGATCTTCCAGGCTACTGTAGAAAGCAGGCCGTACTTGGAAATGATTGCCTCATCACCGGTATTGACCAGAATGAATCCGCCTGTACCGTAGGTATTCTTGACATTGGATTTCTCGAAGCAGGATTCCCCGAACAAGGCAGCCTGCTGGTCGCCGACCAGCGCACTGATCGGACAGGTATGGTTGAAGAAGTGACGCGGATCGATATTGCCGAAGACGCCGGAAGTCGCCTTGATTTCCGGAAGCATGCTTCTAGGAATATCGAAGATCTTCAGCAGTTCATCATCCCAGTTCAGGGTATGGATATTGAACAGCAGCGTTCTGGAAGCATTCGTAACATCCGTCGCATGGACTTCGCCGCAGGTAAATTTCCAGAGCAGGAAAGAATCGATCGTACCGAAGATCAGATTCGGATTCTCTTTCACGCCCGCAACATTGTCTCTGATCCACTTGATCTTGGAAGCGCTGAAATAAGGGTCCAGAACCAGACCGGTTTTTTCCTTGATCAACGGTTCCAGTCCTTCCTCTTTCAGTTTGTTTACGATATCCGAAGTCTGTCTGGACTGCCAGACGATCGCATGATATACCGGAAGACCTGTGTTTTTATCCCAGACGACCGTCGTTTCTCTCTGATTGGTGATACCGATCGAAGCGATCTGTTCCGGTTTGATCTGCCCTCCGTCGAATACCTGGGCGATGACCGCCAGCGTGGAAAGCCAGATCTCGTTGGCATCCTGTTCTACCCATCCGGGCTGAGGGAAGAAATTGGTGATTTCTTTCTGTGCAACTTTAATGACTTTCTGATCTTTGTCAAAAATGATTGCCCTGGTACTTGTGGTACCCTGGTCAATCGCTAAGATGTACTTTTCCATATTATAGCTCCTCACTCATCTAAAACTATTATATAATAAATACGGGTTTGGAGGATTTCATAATGAAGGAAACATTGGTAATTCTGGCAGCCGGTATGGGTTCCAGATATGGCGGACTGAAACAGATCGACGGTGTCGGGAATCATAATGAGCCGATCATCGAGTTTACGATCTATGATGCGATCAGAACCGGTTTCAAGAAAGTCGTTCTGATCATCAAGAAGGAACATCAGGAGATCTTCGAAGAGTCTCTGGTCAAAAAAATCAGGCCTTTTATTGAAGTAGAGTATGCTTTCCAGGATCTGAACGATCTTCCGGACGGAATCGCCGTTCCGGAAGGAAGAGTAAAGCCGTGGGGAACTACGCATGCTCTGCTGTCGTGCAGAAATATCCTGAAAGAGGATCCGTTCATCGTATGCAATGCGGATGACTTCTACGGAAGAAATGCTTTCGAAAAGACGATGGAATTCTTCCACAACGGCATCAATGACGATACCTACTGCATGGTCGGATACAAGGTTGAGAATACCTTAAGCGACAACGGTACCGTTACCAGAGGAGTCTGCCAGAAAGATGATGAAGGATACCTTTCATCCATCAAAGAAGTCATGAACATCAGATGGAATCAGAATCATGACGGCGTGGAATATGAAGAAAACGGCGTATATATTCCAATGGAGATGGGTTCTCCTGTATCCATGAACTTCTGGGGCTTTACCCCCGGTGTTCTGGACAGATTCGCGGAGATCTTCAGAAATGAACTTCCGCAGGGAATCGAAAACAATCCTCTGAAATATGAAGCGCTGCTGCCGAACCATGTCGGACTGCTGGTGAATCAGGGAAGCGCCAGAGTCAGAGTTCTGACCTCGGAAGACTCCTGGTTCGGTGTAACCTACAAGGAAGACAAGCCGGGCGTTGTCGCCAAGATACAGTCTCTGAAGGACGACGGAACTTATCCGGACGAACTGTTCAAGGAATAAAAATCAAAAAACGGACTCTTGTTGCCGATCGGTCGTGGAGCCCGTTTTTATTATGCTTAGAACAGCTGGTCTTTTTTTGATTCTTTATTTACTACTTTAAGAATGACGTAATAAAGTGACAGAACGATTCCGTTAAAGATCAGAAGAAGTACAGTACTCCCCTGCATCAGACAGAAATCATACAGTCCGTGATAGAGTATCGGAACAAGCAGCGCATAGATCAGACTGTTTCTGCTGTCCAGATACTGTATCTTTTCGGTTTCCTGTTTCCTGTAACTGAACTTGGATCTGGACATGAAGATGCCCATTACGATCGCAAAGGAAAAGTGTCCGGGTATGGAGCTTATCGCTCTGCTTAGAACCGCAGACATGCCATAGCGTATTGCATACAGGACATTTTCAACCGTTGCAAAGCCCATCGATACAAATGCACAGTAGACCATTCCGTCAAACGTCGAATCGAAGGCTTCGTGATTCCATATGACTGTTTTTGTTATCAGGAATTTAGTCAGTTCTTCCACAAAAGCGGCGCAGATAAAGGCATCGAGCAGATTGTACAGGGTGTAGTTGTAAATGCTTCCGTACAGAACCAGTTCCAGATAGGTTTCGATAAAGTAGACCGGTATCGACGATAAACATCCCAGCACAAAAAGCAGCAGCAGAAGTTTTACAGGTTCTTTATTGATCCTGTCCTTGCGATATACATAAACAAGAAGCAATATCGGAGGTAGAATCGATAAAACAGAAGTCAGTATTGTTTCAAACATTTTTATTTCCAGACTTCCCTGTATACTCTTAAAACATTCCGGTAGAAGATCTTTTCCAGATCCTCTTCGCTGTAGTGCTCTTTCAGCGCTTCATACAGCAGCTGCATCCCGGAAGCGTCTTTGATTTCCAGATCGTTGTCGATTCCGTCGAAATCGGAACCCATCCCGATACAGTCGATCCCTCCGACTTCAACAACATGATCGATATGTCTGACCATGTCTTTGATCAGCGTCATCTTTTCGTTATGATCTTCTATGAAAGCGGAACAGAAATTCAGACCCATCACACCGCCCCGTTCAGAGAGCTTTCTGATCATGTCGTCATCCAGATTCCGGGCAACCGGACAGATGCTTCGGGCATTGGAATGGGATGCAACAAACGGTTTCGTGGTATATTCCAGCACATCATAGAACCCCTTGTCGGAAAGATGGGATACATCGACGACGATACCCAGCTCTTCCATCCTTCTGACATATTCGATACCAAACGGCGTCAGACCGTCTTTTGTATTGACCGTATACAGAGAAGGCGCTCTGCCGTCCATGTTGGGATAACCGATCCCGTTTGGAAAATTCCAGGTCAGGGCAATCATCCTGACTCCCTTGTCGTAATAACGGTTCAGGTTATCCAGATCGTTGTCGATCACTCCGCCGTCTTCCAGCGTCAGTACCGCATTGATATAGCCGTTCTTCTCGTTCTCAAGAATATCCTCATAACGAAACACCGGTATGATCGTATCCCTGTTCTTATCCAACTGTTCATAGTAGTAGTCTATGGCCTGATGGGTAAAGGAAGAATCCTGCACATCGGTCTTGGTGAAGATGGCAAAATTCTGCAGCAGGCATTGACCCTGCTGCAGCTTTCTGATATCGATATGACAGTCGTTTTCAAGCAGATCTTCCTGCTTCCGATACAGTCTCGTGACTGTATCGCAATGCATATCTGCGTATTTCATAACTGGGAAATGTCAGGGATAGACTGGGCTGCTCCCTTTCCCTGAACGGTAATGCTGGCGGCTCTGGAAGCCAGATCCAGGGCAGCGGCGACGTTTCCATCTTTCAGCATCGATGCCAGGAAGAAACCGGTAAAGGTATCTCCGGCAGCGGTCGTATCGACTGCTTCGACCTGATAGGCATCCTGATGGATCAGCGTATCCTGATACATGTAGTAGGAACCTTCTTCTCCTGCCGTCATGACGATCTCTTTATTCGGATATACTTCACGCAATCCTTTGATGATCACGTTCAGATCTCTGCTGTCTACTTTCGCCAGGCCTGCTCCTTCGATCTCGTTCACGATAAAGATACTGATTTTGTCCAGAGGATAAGAGAATACCTTTTCATCCATCGGAGCGGTATTGAACACGATCTTCATGCCTTTCTCAAAGGCCTTATCGATCAGATATGTCATCGAAGAGATCTCATTCTGTATCAACAGAACATCTTCATTTCCAAAATGTCTCAATACATCATCGATCTGCTGCTCATCGATTGCCTGATTCGCTCCGCCGTGCAGGATGATCCTGTTCTGGCCCTTGCACACCTCAATGATCGCATGACCGGTCGCCTGATCGTTATCCTTCATCAGATAATCCGTATGTACGCCGTACCTGTTCAGATAGTCGATAAAGTCCTGTCCATCGTTTCCGACTCTGCCTGCATGATATACCAGCATGCCGGCCTTGGCCAGAGCGATTGACTGATTTAATCCCTTGCCTCCGTAATTGCGACCGTAAGATAAAGAGGACTGCGTTTCCTTTGGCTCGGTAAAATGATCCATCTCATAAACATGGTCGTAGTTCAGCGATCCGAAATTCAGTACTTTCATCTTATTCAGCCTCTGTTGATTCCAAAGCGATCTTGATCATGTTCGTGAGACAGGTCCTTCTTTCTTCGGCTGTCGTCTCGACATGAGAAACGATATTGTCCGATACCGTCAGGATGCAGGCGGCTTTTTTGCCTAGAGCTTTTGCAGTCGCGAACAGACCGAAGGATTCCATCTCTGCAGCCAGAAGATTGTATTTCGTAGCCGTCTCCAGGGCATTCCCCAGAACGCTTTCATCATAATAGAATACATCGGATGACCAGATCAGTCCTTCATGGACCTTGATCTGCAGTCTTTCAGCCGCTTCTCTCAGTCTCTCATTCAGCTCTTCGCTTGGCTTCTGAATCATCTCCGTATCGCCGATCATGCACTTGGCATAAGTAGACTCGGAGTATGCGCCTGTTGCCAGGATCGTATCAAATACCTGCATATCTTCGGTATAAGCGCCGCAGGATCCGATTCTGATGATGCTTTCAACGCCATAGAACTTATACAATTCGTAGGCATATAAACTGATCGAAGGAATACCCATTCCGGAACCCATAACCGATACTTTCTTTCCCTTATAGGTTCCCGTATATCCGAACATATTTCTGACAGAGTTGAACTGTACAGGATTCTCTAAAAAAGTTTCCGCAATAAACTGGGCCCGAAGCGGATCACCCGGCATTAATACAGTCTTGGCGATCTCTCCCATCTGTGCCTGATTATGTGGTGTAGCCATTGATTCATCCTCCTATTAATGAATACTTGATTAATAAAATTATAACATAGTAAAAAACTCCCTTACAGGAGTTTATGACGTTCATCGATCAGGAACTGATATCTTTCAAGAACTCTGTCGATGATCTCATCCCAGGCGACAGGAATGGTTTCCTTGGCCTGCAGACCGATATCTGCGGTCCTATCCCTGTCATCCAGAGCCTTCCTGACGACTTCAAAGAGACTCTGCGAATCATCCTGACAGTAGAATCCGTTCACCCCGTCGTCGATGATCTCGGCAGAAGAAGATCCCGCAACCACAACGGAAGGCGTTCCGGCATTGGCCGCTTCTCTGACCACCATCGGCGCATTGTCATACAGAGACGGGAACAGGAAGAGATCCGCCAGCATGTACAGTCCGGAAAGCAGATCATCCTTGGTGATGTGGCCTACGATATGACTGATGTCTTCGATGTCCAGTTCTTTGATCTTTTCTCTGATCTCCTCGGTATGCGGTCCCTTTCCGGCAAGGATCAGATTGAAATGACAGCCGTCCTTCTTCAGCAGGGATGCCGCTTCAAGGACTCTGATAATGTTTTTCTTCCAGTTCATCTGTCCGACAAACAGCAGACACGGATCATCATTGATTCCGAAATGCTCTCTGGCTTTCTCTTTCCAGGATGGATCCAGATCCCTGATGATCATGCCGTTGGGCATGACTCTCAAAGCGCCGCCGTAGCCGTAGGAACGCAGCGTCTCGGCAGAACTCTCCGATACCGCCCACACCTCATCACAGTGGTTGTAGAAGTTCACAACGGCATCCGTTCCCAGACCGGCGATCATTTTCGAACCGGTAGACTGCAGGAAATCGTCGTAGTACTTCGAATGGAAAGTTCCGACCAGCGGGATCTTGTGATCTCTGGCGTACTTGATCCCTTCAATACCGGCAATGAACGGTGTATGAACATGTACGATATCGAAATCGGTCATCTCCATCCGGGCATTGAAATGCAGATCGAACGGAGGAAGTCCGGCATCGTATCCGGACATGATCGGTACTTTCTTGGCATAATAGTCGATGATCTCAAAAGGAAAACGTCCGCGGTAGCCGAACTTGTCCAAAGGAACCACGGCAGTACATTCATATCCTTTCTTGGCAATCGTTTCACAGTAGTTGTATACGACTCTGCCGACACCGTCAATGATCGGCAGAAATGAATCTGAAAACTGTCCTATCTTCATAAACTGATCCAATACCTTTCCAATATTTCATCTGCAGGCGGATAAAAGATATCATTCTCATAAACGCCGCCGTTATTCATTATAACTCTTCTGGAACCCTCGTTGTCCTTCAAACAGGTAATCAGAACTCTGTCCAGATGAAATTCTTCTTTACAGACAGGAAGAAAATCCCTCAGCATCTCTGTTCCTATTCCCTGCTTCCTTAAAGAAGGCCTTACACTGTAGCCGATATGCCCGCCGTACTGTTTCAGATAGATATGGGAAAGCGCCTTAGGACGCAGATTGACCATCCCGGCAACTTCTTCCTCATTCAGATAAAGATATTCAAAACCGATCGAATATCCCGGAGGAACCGTATCGGGTCTTTCAAAAAGCAGGCAGTTGAGATGCCACTTTTCGATATCCTCATAACGTTCCAGAGAACTGCAGCCGTCGAAGTTCGATCCTTCCTTCAGCATTTCTTCCCGGTAATCGGAAATCATTCCGTAGTATTCCGGTCTGACGGTATCAAAACGATATCTTCCCATAGTTTTATTATACCTTGCAGAAAATGATAGATTAAGATAAAATAATAAAGCACGTATAGGGGAGTAGTATAGCGGTAGTATACCGGTCTCCAAAACCGTTGGTGTGGGTTCAACCCCTACCTCCCCTGCCATTGAAAAAGAAAACACTGGTCGTCAGTGTTTTTTTATGATCATATACATCATCTGATCAAAGTGGTTCTCGATCTGCGTCATGCCGTAGTCCAAGATCCTGAAGCCGTTGTCCTTGGCTTCTTTCTGAAAAGTATCAGCATTCACAATCCGACAGCTGGTTGCGGCGATACAGAATTCTTCTTCCGTTTCCTGATGTATCCTTTTTACATCATGGAAAGCTTCGGAAATATCGCTTCTGTATTCCACCCTTCCATCTCCCATGCTGAGTATCAGGGCATATCCGTCATTTTCCAGATGTTCACAGATAAAGCGGTAGAATCCCTTTCTGTCTTCATCCAAAACAAGCATATGCAGACAGGCAACAGAATAGATAAAGCCGTAGTTCCCGTGAACGTCATTTTCCCCAAGAATGTCCGCGACAGCATAATTCTCTCGATGTTCCGGATCTTTTCCGATACAGTAATCGATCGCTTCCGGAGAAACATCGATCGCCATTACGTTAAAGCTCCTGTTTAATAGATACCTGGCATCCCTTCCTTCTCCGCAGCCGATCTCCAGCATCCTTGCATCTTCTAAACGGCATTTACGGATCGTATCTTCTACGATGGGCGTATTCCTCTCTACAGACCAGGACAGGCCCTTCTCATGGATCTGCCGGTATCTCTTGTCGTATGCTTCGTAATACTTCTTCATTTCTTACTTCGTACAAAAATAAGGCTTTAGCCTTATTTCAGTTTTTCTACCAGTTCCTTCAGCAGCCCGCCTCTGTAAGATTCGATGTTTCCTTCATCGGCATCATTCGCCAGTTCAGGATCCATCGGCAGTCTGGCAACAAGATCCAGACCGTATTTCTCGGCCGTCTTTTCCGTCTCGTCGTTCTTGTAAATGTTCATCTCATGACCGCAGACTTCGCATTTGATATAGGCCATATTTTCAACCAGACCGGCGATCGGTTTATCGACCTGCTTGGCCATGTTGATGGCTTTTCCTACGACCATCGATACCAGTTTGGAAGGCGTTGTCACCATGACAAACTGATCGACCGGGATCTGCTGAATGATCGAGATCGCAACATCCGATGTCCCTGGAGGCATGTCGATGATCAGATAATCCAGCTCTCCCCAGTGCACCTCCGTATAAAACTGTTTGATCAGATTCCCCAGGATAGGTCCTCTCCAGAGTACCGCATCATCTTCGTTTTCCAGCATCATGTTGATGGATACGACCTTGATGCCTAAAGTCGTAACAGCCGGGAATATTCCCTCCTCGTCGCCGTAAAGTCTGTCATTGAGTCCGAACATCTTCGGAATACTCGGTCCGGTGATATCCGCATCCATGATGCCGACATGATATCCGGCTTCCGCCAGTTCAACCGCCAGAAGGGACGAAACCATCGACTTACCTACGCCGCCTTTTCCGGAGAGTACACCTATGATCTTGTTTATTTTTGTATCAGCAGTCGGCACGATCTGTTCCTGCGTTCTTGAAGCGCAGTTCTGTGCACAGCTGCTGCAGTTTCCATTGCAATCAGACATGTTTCTTACCTCCACAAATATAATAGCACATTGTAAAATAGAAATATGAAAATAGGAATCTCGGCCTGTCTGGCAGGCGATAAAGTCCGTTATGACGGAACCGATAAAAAGAACGAAGAACTGCTCAAGATCCTGAAAGATCATGAACTGATAAAGATCTGCCCGGAGATGGCGGCCGGTTTTCCTGTTCCCCGCGAGTCACTGGAAATCAAAGACGGAAAGGTCTATTCCTCAGGCGGCAAAGACGTTACGGAGAAACTGAAGAAAGGTACACTGAAATGCCTTGAGATGATCCGCGACTGCGACATGGTCATCCTGAAAGAGAGATCCCCTTCCTGCGGCACATACCGGATCTATGACGGATCTTTTTCCGGAAAGCTGATCGAAGGTCAGGGGCTGTTTACCCGGTTGTGTCTGGAACACAACATCCCCGTCTACAGCGAAAACGATATCGAAGAAATCAGAAGAAAAACTGCCGGAGCATGATCCTGGCAGTTTTTATTCAAACAGATTTTCGTTTTCTTCTTCCTGTTTGTATTCAGGAAGATCAGGCAGTTCATTCAGCGTATAGAGTTTGAAAGAATCCATGAACTCTTCTGTCACTTCATAAAGGATAGGTCTTCCCGGCGCTTCGGATCTTCCCGCTTCCCGGATCAGATTCCTGGCCAGCAGCTTCCTCAGCATCACTTCCGCGCTGACACCGCGCAGTTCTTCGATCTCGATCCTGGTGATCGGCTGTTTATAGGCGATGATCGCCAGCGTCTCCAGTGCTGCCTGGGAAAGCGTTCCCGGCTTGGCAGTACCGAACAGAATCTGAGCATATGGATAGACATCCTTTTTTGTAATGAACTTGTATACGGAACCGTAACCGACCAGTTCGATGCCGTAAAGCTCACTCGCATACTTGTGCTGGATATTTTCCAGAATGATCTTCGTATCTTCCAAAGACTTGTCGATCGCCACGGCAAGCTGTTCCGCCTTTACACCGTCCTCGCCGACAATATACAGAAGCCCCTCCACGATCGCTTCCATGTTGTCGGGCTGTTTCACGTCTTCTCTATTCTGATCAGAAACCTCTTCTGTTTCCTGTATTTCTTCATTCATCATTTCTTCATTCATGATTCGTACCTCTTGTAAACCAGATGTTCTCGTTGTCGTCGATCGTAAACGCCAGATAGTGGTCCTTGGCCATATCCAGGATCGCCATGAACGTGATGACGTATTCATGCAGGTCGTCGCAATCCTCGATCAGCGTTTCAAAACTGAATGTCTCCGGCAGATCCTTGAGTCTGGCTTTGATCTGCAGTATTCTTTCTTCCGGAGAAAGTTCTTTCTGGGTAACCTTGATATCCAGAGGTCTGGACAGCTGCAGTCTTCTTAAAACCTTGTTCATGGCTTTCAGCAGATCATATGGATCTCCTTCCACCTTCTGGGCATCCAGATCGGCTTCCTTAATGAAACGGTCCAGCGACAAAGGCTTCGACAGCTGATCCTGCCTTTCAACAAAAGAATCGTAAAGAGCCGCCGATACTTCCTTGTATTTCTGGTACTCCAGAAGTCTTCTGACCAGCCTGTCTTTCGGATCTTCATAATCGTCCTCCAGTTCATCACTGTGTCTAGGCAGCAGTTTCTTGGACTTGTATTCGATCAGGGTAGCCAGTTCAACCAGATACTCGCTCTCGATCTCCAGCTGAAGGTTTTCCATGGCATGCAGATAGGCGATATACTGGTCCGTCAGGACTTCCATGTCCAGATCAAAAATATCCAGCTGCTGCTCATGGATCAGATGCAGCATCAGATCTAACGGACCTTCGAATTTCAGTGTCTCAACTTCAAAACCCATCCAACTCATTATAGCATTCTTTTTTATGTTATGATGGTGGTGAGGTAAAAAATGACGGGTCATTCCCGTTTTTCATTCAGGAGGAACTATGGAAAAAACAATGCTGGACTACATCAGGGAAACGCCTGAAACACTTCTGAATATCATCGACAGACGGGAAGAATATACAAAACAGCTTGTAGAATTCTACCGGCAGAATCAATGTGAAGGGATCTGTCTGATCGCATCCGGATCATCCTACAACGGATGTCTGTGCACCAGACCTTTTATGGAAGAGGTCCTGCAAACCGGGATCACTCTAATTACGCCTTTCACTTTCGTGCATCATGAATCCGCAACAATAAGCAATCAAATGGCGATGGCCGTTTCTCAGTCCGGCTGTTCTACCAACACCCTGGAAGCATTAAGCGTCCTGAAACAGAACGGCCACAGCTGCGTCTGTCTGACCGGAAGAGATGACTGCGATGCCGCAAAGATCGCCGACCTTACCGTAAACTGGCAGGTCGGAGAAGAAAAAGTCGGTTTCGTGACCAAGGGCGTCGCTTCGCTGGCCTGCTTTCTGATGGTCTTCACCCTGGAACTTGGCAAAGAACTCCGGCTCATTCAGGAAGACCTGTATGTCTATTACCTGGATGAGCTGTATAAATCGGTAAAGATCCATCC
Organism: Erysipelotrichaceae bacterium; assembly: GCA_017620435.1. Taxonomy (GTDB): domain Bacteria; phylum Bacillota_I; class Bacilli_A; order Erysipelotrichales; family Erysipelotrichaceae; genus Colivicinus. Next base: position 1,287 of record JAFZQL010000015.1, on the reverse strand, counting down.
GGAAATGCAGAAGAAGGCCGAGGAGATCTTCAAGCGGAATAAAAACGACTTCACCGGAAGAAACAGAGTGATACTTCTGTCAAGCGGACCGAATTTCGGAACTGCCAGTGAAGGAGCCTTGAAGATCGCGGAAACATCCTGCATCACGTCGATCGCCTACGAGGCAGAGGAATTCCTGCATGGCCCTCTCTATCCGTCTACGCCGGATGATATGATCATCGTTATCGACAATGAAAACCATTCCAGCTCAGAAAGGATTCTGAAGATCGCCGATGCCTTGAAAGACATCACGGAAAAAGTCTATGTCCTTTCTGAACATTCTCCTCTGGATGAAAACCATTCCTTCAGTACCGAAATGTCTGCGGATGCCCTGGTATCTCCGCTGTACAGACTGTCCTGTCTGCAGATCCTGGCCTATCTAATGAGTGAAAGCACAAACCGCTACGAACCGCACGAAAACGTCAAGAAGTTCAAGAAAGCCAACAAGGTCGCCAGCAAATCCCGGGATAACCTGTATCTCGATCTACAGAAAATAAAATGAGTGTTACCACTCATTTTTACATGCATAGAGTCTTTTCAGGGCTTCTTCCTTTGTCTCGGGCATCGCATGTCCCAGGCAATGGTATTCATAATCCAGGGATTCAAAGAAGGCAATCATGTCTTTCAGCTTTTCCTGATTATAGACGGAACCGTGATAGAAATCCTCACAGTCCGCATCCTGCAGGATCAGAACTTTCTCAGAAGGAAGATAGACAAACAGGGCGTCGCGGGAATGCGTAGAATCCCTCGGTATCAAATCAGCACAGATTCCTCCCAGATCAAAGGAAACGGGCTCAGAAATGATTCTGTCTGTCGCAGTTACTTTGATCTGATTCAGATCCGGGTATTCGATCCGGATATGTTCATTGCAGAAAGAGATGTCCTCTCCTGTTTCTTCCCTTTCCTGCATGGCTTCTTCGTTCCATTTCCACTTCATGACCTCTTTCAGCTTGTTTTGTGTCAATAGTGTTGAATAGGAAACTCCATGGATCGCATGCAGACCGAAGGTATGGTCCCAGTGCCAGTGGGAAATGAAAGTACAGTCGGGAAGCCTCATACCGGACGCCTGCAGGGCCTGATAAAACCTCTCTACATGCGCCTTGGAATTCCCGGCATCCACAGCTGCACAATACCTGTCTCCTCTTATGTAATACAGGTTCGGCCTGTCTGTTTCTTCCTCATAAGGAAGCACAAACAGCCTCTCGCTCATTCTGATCAGTCCGCTTTCTTCTCTTTCCATTTTCCTGC
>JAFZQL010000131.1 GCA_017620435.1 Erysipelotrichaceae bacterium | reverse complement strand
GAAAGTCTTGCCGATGATCTTTCTCTTGGTTTCCGGATCGGCAACCCCTTTGAGTTCCTTCAGGAAAAGCTTGGATGCATCGACATATCTCAGATCCGCACCCAGGTTGTTGCGGAAGACCTCGATGACCTGTTCCGGTTCGCCTTTTCTTAACAGGCCATGGTTGACATGCACACAGACCAGCTGCTTGCCTATGGCCCTGATCAGCAGGGCTGCACACACGGAAGAATCCACGCCTCCGCTTAATGCCAGCAGGACCTTCTTATCTCCTACCTGTTCCTGTATGGCTTTTACCTGCTGATCGATGAACTTTTCAGCGGCCTTCTTTGTCGTAATTCTCTTTAAGTTTGAAGGTCTTTTATCCATTTACCTTACCTCCGTCATTGTTCTTTAACAGGACGTCGTGCGCTCCGCCTTCGACGATCGAAGTGGATGACACCAGCGTCAGTTTCGCTTTCTTCTGGAATTCCGGAATCGTTACCGCTCCGCAGTTGCACATGGTGGAACGGATCTTGTGCGTCGTCAGTCTGACGTTTTCTTTCAGGCTTCCGGCATAAGGCACGTAGGAATCGACACCCTCTTCGAACGAGAGCTTCTGACTTCCGCCCATGTCGTATCTCTGCCAGTTACGCGCTCTGGCGCTTCCTTCACCCCAGTATTCTTTATAGTAGGTTCCGTTGATCATGACCTTGTTGGTCGGGGATTCGTCGAATCTGGCGAAGTATCTTCCCAGCATCACGAAGTCTGCGCCCATGGCCAGAGCCAGGGTGATGTGGTGGTCATAGACAATGCCGCCGTCGGAACATACCGGTACATAGATGCCTGTCTTCTTGTAGTAGGAATCTCTGGCCTTGCATACTTCCATCAGTGCCGTCGCCTGTCCTCTGCCGATCCCTTTTGTTTCCCTGGTAATACAGATCGAACCTCCGCCGATACCGACTTTAATGAAGTCCGCTCCGGCATCCGCCAGGAAGTTGAAACCTTCCGCGTCGACTACATTACCTGCACCGCACCTGACTTTTCCTTTGTATTTCTTGCGGATCCAGTCCAGTGTTTCTTTCTGCCAGTCGGAGAATCCTTCCGAGGAGTCGATACACAGGACATCTGCACCCGCATCAACAAGAGCAGGAACTCTGTCTTTATAGTCTCTGGAGTTGATGCCCGCTCCGACAATATAACGCTTGCTGTCGTCAAGGAGTTCGTTCGGATGATCCTTATGCGTCTCATAGTCTTTTCTGAAGACCAGTGCCTTCAGGTTTCCTTTTTTATCCACGATCGGCAAAGTGTTCAGTTTGTGTTCCCAGATGACGTCGTTTGCCTCCGTCAAAGAGATACTGTCCTTTGCCGTAACCAGTTTATCCAGCGGCGTCATGAAGCTCTCGACCTTGGCATCCATCGGTGTTCTGGATACCCGATAGTCTCTGGAAGTAATGATACCCAGAAGCTTACCTTCTCTGCTTCCGTCTTCCGTTACCGCCATCGTCGAGTGTCCGGTCCTTTCTTTCAGTTCCAGAACATCTCTTAAGGTAGCGTCCGGTCTGACATTGGAATCGCTCGGTACGAATCCTGCCTTGTAACTCTTGGCCTTGCGGACCATTTCCGCCTGCGAATCGATCGGCTGAGCGCCATAGATAAACGCTATGCCGCCTTCTGCCGCCAGAGCCACAGCCAGCCTGCTTCCGGATACCGACTGCATGATTGCGGATACCATCGGAATGTTCATGGTCAGCTGCGCTTCTTCGCCTTTCTTAAAACGGACCAGCGGTGTCTTCAATGAAACGTTCTCCGGTGTGCACTTCTTCGTTGTATGCCCCGGTATCAGAAGATATTCATTAAAAGTACGGGAAACTTCACTCATCAGTTTAGCCATTATCTTCTCTCCTTGTTTATAAATATAATAATACTTTAGCCGTGAAACTAAAGTATTATTTTCTGGTTTTTATGATGTTTTGTTTATCCCTGCGTCTTGTCTCCAAGCGTCAGGATCAGATTCAGGATGATTCCTGAAAGCGCGGCACCGGCAACGCATGGGATCATCATGTTGAAGAACGGGATGTTTCCGCCGAATGCGTACTGTCCGCCCAAACCGACGATGCAGACCAGAGCGATGACGGCGATGTTTTTGGAATCGAACATCGATACACCCTTGTCGATCAGAATTGCGATACCCTGTGCAGCGATGGCGCCGAAGCAGTATACTTCAATGCCGCCGATGACAGCCAGAGGAATACCGTAGATCACCTGGATCAGAGGCGTGAAGCAGGATATGACCATCGCAATGATCGAAGCGACGATCAGTACCGGAACGGAGAAGACTCTCGTAATCGCCATCAGGGAAATGTTTTCGCCGTAGTTGGTTCCAGCAGGTCCTCCGACAAATCCGGAAATCATATCGCACAGACCGTCACCGACCAGGTTCTCGCCTAAGAGGCTGACCAGGTCGTAATGACCTTTGCCTTTTTCCTTGGCAACGTCATTGACATAGATGTCCAGCTGATACATGTGAGCTGTGGATTCCGGAATTGTCGCGATCGCGATCGGCATGATACCGACCAGGGCATTCATGGAGAATTTCGGCAGCGTAAATGCCGGCAAGGCAAAGATGGAACCGTCTCCCAGTTTCCAGGTCGAAGCAGCCAGCGCTTCAGCCGGAACGGCACGGAACAGATTGACGCCTCCGACGAAGTAGAACAGCGCGGAAACGGCACATCCGGTCAGTACGCCCAGCAGCAGCGGCAGCTGACTTAAGAGACCCTTAAGATATCTGGAATAGATACAGGTGGAAAGGAACGTAACGATGCCCACGATCAGCCAGGCTGTCGCGACAGGACTTCCCTGAACGACATCCAGTCCGTTGACGTTTCCGCCGATGCCCAGGAAGTCGGACATCGCATTGCCCGCCAGTGTCAGACCGATGACCATCGATACGGAACCGGTAATGGAGGCCGGAAGGAACTTCTCGACCTTTTCGGCACCGAATCTCTTTACGATCAGACCGGCAGCGATCGATACGAAACCGGACATGATGATACCGAACTGAGCCTTGGAAATGATCTCGGCAGGCAGAACGCCCGTCGCATTCCACAGTGCGATCTGTTCTTCAGTACCCTCGGCCAGTGCCATGGCAAATACTGCAGAGAGATACGCAAACGAAGATCCGTAATACAAAGGGATCCTGCGTTTTGTAATTAAAATAAAACACAGGGTCGCAAGTCCGGAAGCGAAAATCGTTGTCGAGACCTGAAAGCCTGTGATCAGAGCGACAGTAATGGTGGCAGGAAACATGACGACGACCTGCTGAAGCGCATAAAGGAAGAGTTTTCCTGTAGATGGCGTTTCATCAGGCAGATAGCCCTGTTTTTGCTGGAATTTAGCAGACATAAGTTTACCCCCTATACGACGAGTTTTTTGAAGAAAAAGATCCCCCATGCCGGAGGATCTTTGATGCCTTCTTCACAAGTCTGATCCCGCCGGAATACAAACTCATTTTTTCTAGAATATCAAAATCAAACAGCCATTTCAACAAATTTATTGCCTTTTCTGAAAGTTTCGTATTATAGTTATAATCAGGAATTTATCTCCTCTATGGATACAAATAAACATCATTATTTCATACTCTTAGAAACGATCATCTACCTATGTTTCCTGGCGGGTGATCTTTTTGGTTCTGATACGTCTTTGATCAAATATGCCGGTATCGTTCTGTGCTTCATCAGAGCTCTTTATAAAAGAAACGGGATCATCGCCCTGGCCTTCGGACTGACGCTGATATCCGACTTCATCCTGCTTCTGCTGAATCACTATTATGTTGCGGGTGTGTCGTTTTTTGTTCTTGTACAGCTGACTTATCTGTATTTCCTGTATCAGCATCAATGCAAGCCCTATCTTCTTGTTAGAGTCCTCGTGTTCTGTCTGGGGCTGGCTGCGCTTCTTGTATGCAGACAGATCGATCCATTGAATGTTGTGGTGCTGTTCTACTTCATTAATCTCCTGGGAAATACCCTGTCATCGCTTACTGCTTCAAAATCCAGGATGATGGCTCTGGGTTTTGTTCTGTTTGTCTGCTGCGACATCTGTGTCGGTCTGCACAACCTTCTGCCTGACGGAAGGCTTTATGACATAGTCACCTATTGCATGTGGCTGTTCTATCTTCCTTCCCAGATACTGATCTGTCTGGGATCAGAAAAGCTTCTGAATAATTGATCACGACTTCTTTACAAGACAAGATAAAAAAAGATTATAATAAGAATAAGTATTTTTAAGGAGGAAAATATGGCAGAAAAGAAAACCAAAAAATATGTTGCCGCTGATGACAGCACACAGACAGCGACAAGACAGCAGCCTCGCAAGGAAGCAAAGCCTGTAGGCAATCCGGGACCTTTGCGTTTCGGTGCCGTCGTTCTGTGGATCCTGGCTCTGGCTCTGGAAGTATGCGCACTGATGGTGTTCCTGGGCAAGCTTGACCTCAAGTTCATGCCTCAGCTCTATCAGCTGATCGGCTTTCTGGTACTGGATCTGATCGCCGTCATCGTCGGTGCACAGCTCTGGAAGAAGGCCAACCACATCGATCCTGTTTCCGAAGCAAACCAGCTGAAGTTCTGGCTCTGGAACAACATGGGTCTGATCGCCATGGCGATCTGTTTCTTTCCGTTCATCATCCTGGTTTTAACCAACAAGGATGCGGACAAGAAGACAAAGACCATCGCTACAGTAGCTGCAGTCATCTGCCTGTTGATCGGCGGTGTCGCATCCTACGACTGGAATCCTGTTTCTGAAGAAATGAAGGCCGCAGCCATGGATGTGCTGGAAGGCGAAACCGTTTACTGGACGACCTTCGGCAAGGTATACCATACGCATGACGACTGCTCACATCTGAACCAGAGCGAAACGCTGACCTACGGTACCGTTGAACAGGCGATCGCAGCCAACCGTGTCAGACTCTGCAAGACCTGTGCCAAGAGAGACGGTGTAACAGGCGTAGCACTGGAAGACTAACAGAAGTTCAAACAAAAACACCGGCCTATCCGGTGTTTTTTTTATGCTTGTTTTTCTATTCCCATATCGCATAGAGTTCTATCGTTCTTCCTGCCTCAGACAAGGAATAATCATAGCCGTCTCTGTCTGTATAATCGACAGGACCATCAGGATTCACAGACCAGCCCAGGAATCTGTAGGTCTTTTTCACGCCGTCAATCACTTCTTCTCTTTTGTAGGCGTTCTTGTTTAGAGCCGCTTCTTTGTAGATCAGCTGATCCTTCATGCTGCCGGATGTAGCGCCGTTTCCAAGGAAACGTACAGTGATACCCAAGGATCTCTGCCTGATCTTAAAGGAAACGGTCTTGCTTCCTCCGTAATGTCCTTTTCCTCTAATGGTCACCGTTGCCGTGCCCGGATCGGTGTTGTTTGAGTAGGAAACGATATCGTAGTCGGAAGAAGAAAGTACGGTTTTCCCCAGCTTGACTTTAATATCAGCTTTGGACAGAACGACCGGTTTTCCTGTGTAGTACTGTACACCTATCGATACAGTTGCCTTAGCTATGGATTCATCTACGATACGGTAGCTTCCTTCCTTTGTTCCGGTGTAGTTGCCGGTTCCTTTGACCTTGACGTTAATAATCGTGTTCGCCTGTAGGATATCGTTCTTACGTACTGTTTCTCCTTCGTTTCGGAGTACTTTAGGTTTTTCTTTTACAGATCCGTCCTGCACATAGGTGCTGTATCTGTACGTATAGACGATGTCTTTTTCATAATCCGTACCTGAACCAAGCGTCTTGCCGTCGGAATCTTTCAGGGAAGGAAGCGACTTCCAGGCTTCCGCTTTTTCGGAACAGACTTTATCCTGCAGGAGGACCTCTGTCTTGCCGATGTCTTTCGGAACGATGGTAAAGGTCTCTTCGATGACGCCGGTGAAGTTGCCTTTTCCTTTAATGGTAACGGATGCCTCTCCGGTCCCGCCGTTGTTTCTGTAAGTCAGCGTATAGTCTTTGTTTAATGTCAGTTTCTTGTTGTTGAACGATGCATCTGGAAGCGGTTTGACACCTCCCTTTGTATAGTCGTAGGACTCTTTAAAGACAAACATCTGATCAGTGATCGGCTGTCTGTTGATCTTGAATGATTTCGAGAAGGAGCCTTTATAGTTTCCGATACCGGTAAAGGTGATCGTTGCTGTGCCGGCATTGACATTGTTTTTCCAGGCCGTCGTATAGTCGGTGCCTTCCGACAAGATGTCTTCGCCCACGCTGACGATCGGTTCAGGTCTGATCGTTTTGCCTGTATAATCGTAGGAAGCATTTATGCCTTGTACGGTGATCGTTTTGCCTGTAAACGCCAGCGGTGTGATTTTGAAAGACCGGTACAGGGTTCCGGCATAGTCGCCTTTTCCTTCGATGACGACATATGCCGTACCTGATTCGGTATTGTCTCTGTAGGACAAAGAATAATCCTTGTTTTCTTCCAGTATTACCGTTGTTTTGTTTGCGGTATAGCTGAGCTGCAGGTCTTCCTGCATGATTTCTTCCCCGGTATATGGGTAATCTCTTATTCCTGTGATCTTGATCGCAGATACAGGGATATATGTATCTTTTTCCAGTATCTCGTAGGAAGTGTTCAGTTCTCCCTGATAGTTACCTTTGAAGGATACTGTAATGTTGTACGTTCCCGGATCGTTATAGGCGATTCTGTCTTCATACGAGTCAGGATAAGACAGGGCATAATCCGTTCCGGCTTTCAGTATGGCCTGCCCGTATGTAACGGTTACAGACGGTTTCTGTATCTTTTTGTTATAAGTAAAGGTACTGCTGTTTAAGACGACCAGGATTCCGTTTCCGGCTTCAACAGGACGGATCCGGAACGGTACGCTGAGACTTCCCTGATATTTTCCTTTTCCGGTAATGATCAGAGAAGCCGCACCCGCTTTGCTGTTCTGCGCATATTTCAAAGTATAGTCGTTGTCAGGGCTCAGGAGTTTCTTTCCGTAGTAGACTCTGAGTTCGTCTGTATCGAAGCAGTAGGATTTGACTGACGGATCATAACCGAAGTCGTGCAGTGCGGAAGTCCAGATGCCCTTCGGAATATCTTCTTCCGTGACGATGCCTCGGCTTTCTTTATCTTCTTCTGTGATATCGCCGAAGTCATCCGGTCTGACCGTGAAAACGAATCTCGCTTCATAGGAATCTTTCTTTTTGTCGGATACCGCAAATGCCCTGACCACAGTGTCTTCCGCGATGACGATCGGTTCTTCATACAGATAGGACAATCTTGAAGGCGCAGTACCATCCGTTGTGTAGTAGATCGTTGCGCCCGGTGTATCGCAATAGAGGGAAACCTCCATATACCTGTCGATTTCTTCCGACCCATCCGGGTCCGCATAAGGCGTTTCTGTCCGATACTTGTAGTCCCATAAGGCATACAGTACAACTGTACTTCCTTCAATAAATGACAGATTCATGACTTCGTCGCCGTTGTCGAATTTCTTTTCTCCACCCGAAACATCGGACCAGCCCAGAAATTCGTAATCGCTGTCTTCAACAAAAAGAAGATGATACTTTTCATCATAAAGGAACTCAAAAGAATCGTTCTCTTCTTTTATGCCTCCGTAATCCAGGACAACAGTATAGCGGATCGGCTCCCAGGAAGCGTAGACGACAATGTCACAGGCTTCGTCCGTCCGAATTGTCTCGATCCTATCATCAAACCCTTCATTCAGATACCATCCCGCAAAGAGATACCCTTTTCTTTCGCCGTCCCTTAATACGATGTCTTCGTCACCGGTCCGGTATCCGTTCGGGTTGTCATGAGAAGCCGGTGAATCATCGGAGTCGTTCAATACATAAGTAATCGAATAGTCGCACGGTTCATAATGCGCTTCGTAGGATCTGTCTGATACGGAACCTTGAGGGATGACCACCTGCATCGCCGGTTCTTCCAGGTCCGTTCCTGTCCATCCGGTGAAAACATAGCCTTTTCTGGAAGGATTTACCAAAACGATATCATCTGATTCGATATTGTAGGTAACAGGGTTGTCTCTTTCGGTCGTACCGCCTTTCAGATCGTAAGTGATCAAATACTCGTGCGGAACATAATGCGCATACAAGGTCAGGTCTCCGGTGTTCCCTGCTTCGATCCTTTCGATATGTTCTCCATCTTCCGTAAACCAGCCGACGAAATCGTAGTATTCCTTAAACGCGTCCTGCAGGACAATATCGCTTTCGACCGTATAGTGTTCTGGATTGTTTCCTGTTCCGCCGTTCAGATCATAGGTAATGTCGTATTCGATGATCTCCCATCTGGCATACAGATCATAGTCCATCGGGTCGTTGGTATCGATCTCTACGATCTGTTCATTAAAATCTTCGTCCAGATACCAGCCGAGGAATTCATATCCTTCTCTGACCGCGTCATTCAATGCGATAGATCCTCCGTTACAGCCGGTCGTATAGGTCGCAGGGTTTTCGTGTTCGCTTTCTGAAGCGTTGTGGTAGCAGATATGATTAATATCGGCATAGGTATAGGCTTTTATAATCATCGTCATGTTGTTAGAGCCCATATCTTCCCAGCTTGAATTCGGTCCGCTCTTCAAAAAGCTTTGACCTGTTTCCGTCTGGTCAACAGCGACCATCCAGTAAACCGTGGCAGTCGTAGTGAAAGGACAGTAGATCTCGCTGTCTGTCGTTTCCTGTTTTACAACAACAGAAAAACTCTGTCCCGGATTCAGTCTTACGATGTCATCCAGATCCAGCGTATGCATGCCGGCATAGGTCTCTGTTGCGCTCTTTGTCGCCACAAGGGTCCCGTCGTCAGGCGAAGATCCGATGTCTGTATAAACAGAAACCGTACATCTGATGCCCGGTGTCTGTGTCGCATAGGCGACCCGGTACAGCTTTTCTTTTGCCTGTGCGGTATAGATGTTTGCTTCAGAAAAACTGGATCGTGAAAAACCGTAGTAGGAAACAGGATACGTACCGTCGTACTGATATTCTTTGGCGCCCTCCGGTGCTTTTTCAATTTCAAACTGACACAAGGCATCGGAACTTAAGAATCCTTTATCTTCATAAGAAAGCCAGAAATATCCGTTATCTCCCCACCAGGTGCCCCAGCTGTTCTTGATCAGCCAGGCACCGTTGTTTTCGGGAGCAGTCGGGAAATTGTTTTTATCGAAATCGTCGTCCCAGCCGACGATCGTTACAGCGTGATTGGTTCCGCTGACTGCGTAATTGTAATAGGCTTTTGTTGCGCTGTTATAGAAATCGCTGGCATAGTAGATCGTTCCGTCTTCCAGCTTGATTCCGGTTGTTACCGACAGATAGGAGGTTTCGATCGCACCGTAATTCATTAGAACGTACTTGATCGTATCGGAATCGGCCGGGTCTATCCATTTGGCGTCTTTCAGAAGATATTTGTTCTTTTGGTAGCAGTAATCCGTATCTATTTCGCTGACAAAAGTTTCTTCGTCTATCTGATTATGCGGATAAGGCATGTCTTCTTCATCAACGATTCCGATTCCCGTGGCGATCATCATCGAAGCGATCCTTCCGTTTCCGCCTCCGTTCAGCAGACCCTTACTGGACTCGTAACGGTTTGAGAAGCTGTCTTCGGTAATTAGATCCAACGCATCGGCAATGCCTTCGTTGTGATAAGCGAAATACGCAACCTGCAGCTCGGACAGATCAAGCTCTTCACCATAATTCTTTAAGTAACTGCTTTCAGCTGAAGCCAGTGCCGCATGGACCCAGCAGGTGCCGTAGTTACCCTGACTCTTAACGGATGATACGTAGCCGTAGTTTCTTAAATCAAAAGCGGAAGGATAGTCGGTAACATCCTTCGCTGCGCTGTTCACATGAAAAATCGAAGGGTCTGTATCGTCTTTCAGGTAGTCTGTTCTGATGTCTTTCGGTATGAAATCGCCAATGTCGCCGCCGGCTTTTTCGATCTCGTCTTCTGTTGCAGAAAGGAGCCGTTCTTCTTCGGCAGGTGTTTCTTCTTCATAATCGCCATCCATATTCTCCGTTATGACGCTATTCTCGAATCCTGTGTCATCTCCCTCTTCCGCAAAAATGGCTCTGTTTGTGACAAGTGAACTAAACAGAAGCAGAACAGACAAAAACAACGAAATGATTTTCTTCATATACCGGTCCCTCATCTTTTTTATCTTATTATACACTTTCATAAAAAAACACCTGTTTCACAGATGTTTCTATTCCGCTGTATTCAGGATATATTTCATCTCATCATCTTCATCGCTGCAGCTGAATCTGAGACGGTAGTAGGCATCGCAGAATCTGTTCATGTAGTAGCGGTACAGGGATGCCTGTCCGAACAGAAGCTTGTCGTCGACATCCTTGTCGCGATAGAAGACGATCTCGATGTTGTAGTCGTCTGCCTTGTACAGTTCGTTTATCGATCCCTGGATGAAACGGAATCCTTCTTTGTTTTCTGCGTACTGCTGCAGGGATTTCTTCGCTTTCCTGGCTGTCTTGTCTGCTGCCGCAATATCGCCGATCTTGCGGTGGGTACGGAACAGGGCATAAAGCAGTTCCTCCGACCGGATCGCTTTCAGGTTATCGGAAGACCAGATGTCTCCCGCGTCTTTTGCCAGAGTCAGCAGTTTCACCACGACATCTTCGTCTTTCAGATAGACGTAGGATTCAACTCTGTCCGATATCTGCATCCCGCACTCGCTCAAGTATATCGGTTGAAAGAAGGTGACGTTTTCCAGATAGAAACCGGAGATCTTCTTCGGCAGCTTCTTGTCCTTGGATACTCTTAGGATTGCTTCCTTGAATTCTTCCAGAGTCCGGTAGCCATTGTTTACGCCATATCTGTCCCACATCGTCTTGATACTTCCGGAAGTAAAGAAGGCCAGACGTCCGAAACCGACGATTCCCTTCTCGTTTCCCTGTCTATGTTCCTTGTCTTTAGACAGAAAGAAAACGAGATCTCCTTCCATGAAATCGGAGAAGTTGGTGTTGGTTGAGATGCACCAGAAG
>JAFZQL010000130.1 GCA_017620435.1 Erysipelotrichaceae bacterium | reverse complement strand
CAGGTCTTAGCAAAACCGGGTTCTGTTACTCCTCATACTCAGTTCCATGCACAGGTTTACGTACTGACTAAGGATGAAGGCGGCAGACATACTCCGTTCGTTGCTAACTACCGTCCACAGTTCTATTTCCGTACAACAGACGTAACCGGTATCGTCAAGGGTTTAGGCGGTGCTGAAATGGTTATGCCTGGTGACCACGTTGAAATGGAAGTTGAACTGATCGCTCCGATCGCTATCGAAGAGGGAACCAAGTTCTCTATTCGTGAAGGCGGCAGAACTGTCGGTTCAGGCTCTGTTACAAAGATCATCAAATAATTACTAACTGATAAATTGTTTCATGATAATAAAACTCTCCGGAAACGGGGAGTTTTTATTTATCAAAAAAGCTATAATAAAGATATGCTAAAGATGATGATTGTTCTGATTATATTAATTCTTCTTTATCTGTATCTGATCTTTCCAAAGGTTTCAAGAAAAGAGTCCCTTAAACCATATACGGAACGATATGCCGCCCACCGCGGTCTTTTCAATAACGTTGATATTCCCGAGAACTCGCTGAAAGCTTTCAGGAAAGCCGTGGAGAACGGCTACGGCATCGAACTGGATGTCCAGCTGACGACTGATAACCGTCTGGTCGTCTTCCATGACGCTTCTCTGTACCGGATGACGGGGATCGACAAGAATCTGACCGACTGTTCCTACGAAGAACTGCTTACCTATCACCTGCTGGATACGGATGAGAAGATTCCTTTGTTTTCGGATGTGCTGAAGGTGCTTCAGCCTGATACACCCTTGATCATTGAAATCAAGGCAGAAGGAAGATTTATCGAAACCACAAAGAAGACCGTCGAGATGATGAGAGACTATAAAGGACTCTACAACATGGAATCCTTCAACCCGATGGTCGTGAGATATCTCCGAGTCCATGAACCGCAGATCATCAGAGGACAGCTTTCCTACAATTACCTGAAAGATGAAAACAGCGATCTATCGCCTGCCCTAAAATTCGCGCTGACCTATCTTCTGCTGAACTTCTATACCCGCCCGGATTATGTCGCCTACGACTGCGTAAACTACCGCAATCCTTCATTCCGTATTGTTTCCGGATTGTGCAGAGGCTTCTGCGTAGCCTGGACCGTCAAGTCTCAGGAAGAACTGGAGAAACTGAAAAAGCACTATCAGTGCTTCATCTTTGATTCATTTATTCCGGACAAACAGCCCTATTCTTCGTAGTGCTGCTTTGCGTATTCCAGCATGCTGCCGAAACCTTCTTTCGATAACGCTCCGGCTACATAAACAGAGAAATGGCTCTCAGGATCCAGAACATAAACGGTCGGATATCCGCTAATCTGAAGATAATAGAACAGGATCCCCTTTTCATCGATGATCGTCTGTAAGGCGATCTCGTTTTCTTTCAGGTAGGTATCGATAGCCGTATCGTTGTCTTCGTTCAAAGGAGACATGACATAGAGGCAGACGACTTCATCGCTTTGAGAGAATTCCTTATAAACCGGGATCTCTTCCTTACAGTAGGTGCACCAGGTCGCGGAAAAGTTCAGGAACAGATACTTCCCCTTATAGTCGCTTAGTTTAACCGTGTTTCCATTCTGGTCCTTAAATTCATAATCTGTCAAATACGTCTCAATGTCCTCGATGTTTTCTTCCTGTTCGCTCACGGGTTCGATTTCCTTTAATGCCGTGATCGTTTTCGAAGCGTTATAAATCATATAGCAGCCGAAACAGATCATGACGATTCCGGCAATCTTCAGGACCCAGCTGAACAGATCTTTCTTTTCTTTCAGCCAGTTCAGGAAAGCGGAAGTAAACAGTCCGGCAATCAGAAACGGGATGATCAAGCCCAGAGCATAAAACAGGATATAGAGATATCCTTCCGGAGATGTTGCCGCAAGCAGAATGGCGTTTGCCAGCATCGGTCCGATACATGGAGACCAGCCCAGAGAGAAAACGAAACCCAGCAGAAAAGCTTTCAGATAATTCATCTTCTCAAGATGCAGATCGGCTTTGATTTTCAGTTCCTTTTCCAGGATATCAATATGAATCAGACCTGTCTGATGCAGACCGAAAATGATCAGCACCGTTCCGCCGATCAAGGAGATCACTTCCGAATAGCTGCTGATGTACCTGCTGATCAGATCGACAGAAAAACCCAGCAGGATAAATGTCAAGGAGATCCCGCCGATAAAAAACAGCGCTGAAACGGAGGTCTTTACCGGATCGTAACGGACATTGCCTTCTTCATCCGTACGTTTACCATCTCCTGCCAGATAAGAAAGATACAGCGGGAGAAGCGGCAAGACGCAGGGTGAGAGGAAAGACAGCAGTCCTTCCAGAAAAACGCCGGCCAGTAAGGAATAATTCATTTTATTTCAGAAAGATCAGAACGATCAGACCCATCAGGATCCGGTAGATTCCGAATACCGTAAAAGTATTTCGCTTTACATAATTCAGCACGATACGGATCATGAACAGCGAGACCATGAAGGCACTTACACAGCCAAACAGCATGATCATGATATCGGTAACGGTGAACGCCGCGCTGTATTTCAGGATCTTCATCAGGCTTGCGCCGAACATGACAGGAATAGCCAGTTCAAAAGTAAACTCCGTGGCCGTGCTTCTGGAAATACCGATCAGCAGTGCAGCAATGATCGTCGCGCCGGATCTGGATACGCCGGGGAAAACAGCTGCGATCAGCTGAGCCAGACCGATAACGATAGCCTGCAGGATCGTGATCTTTTTCGTACTGGTAGCCGTAAACTTTTTGTTTTTGACGATCATTTCTACAAACACAAAAACGAAACCGACGGTCAGCAACGAGATGCCGATTATTTTCATCTCGTTGTTTTCATTTACGAAATTGAACTTGTCATCCAGAAACAGTTCGAAAAAGATGACCGGGAGGCAGGCAAGAATGATTTTCAGCCACAGGAAGAACTTATCCTTCTTGATATCGGATAAAGCGCCCTTTCCTAAAGGGTTGTCACTTTGACCGAACGGCCATACCTTGTTCCAGAACACCAGCAGCAGAGCCATGATCGCACCCAGCTGTATCACGACTTCGAACACCTCATAAAAATCAGGACTGACTTCTAAAGGAAAGAAGACGTTGAGGATCTTCATATGAGCAGTTGAAGAAATCGGCATCCATTCGGTAATGCCTTCAATAATTCCAAACAAAATCGCTTTAATAAAATTCATCTTGCCTCTCCTAATTGAAATTTACAAATTCTTCTTCCGGCGCAGGAGCTTCCTTGCAGGACTTGACAT
>JAFZQL010000003.1 GCA_017620435.1 Erysipelotrichaceae bacterium | reverse complement strand
CAGCAGCAGGACCGTGGATCCTCTCTTGCGGTAGATCTCGATCCGATCGGCGAAGTCTTCCTGCATCGAAGACTTGTAGCCGTGGACGCAGATCACGACCTCTTTCGGATTTCCTTCCAGCAGATAGCCGTAGAGAGTCAGGTTATCAAAGGAACGGATCGTCAGTTCCTTCAGTTCCAGTTCTTCAAAAGCGTCGATATACGGTGAGCGGTAGGCGTAGTATCTTGCCGCCGTAGGCCGCATCAGATCGCTTTCCGAATCGATGGATGAAGGATCGATCGCGCTTTCCTTGTCTCCCTTCTTCTGGTCGTTGTAAAGGAAAACCGAGTTGAAAATATAGTAGCCTGCCGCCATGGAAAGAAGCAGGACTATCAGTAATATGATCAGGATCCAGATCATTTATTCGTCCACCTGAACATTGTCAAGATCGACATCCTTGGTTTCTTTCACCTTCAGCATCATGATGAGCAGAGCCAGTGCCATCAGCGGCAGATAGGCAACTGTCAGCACCAGAGGCAGCTTCATCGAACCGAAAGTCATCGTGACAACGTTGTTGAAGACCATGTTCAGACCTGTGCCGACCATGCCCAGCAGCTGCATGGATCCGACGACGGAAGCGCGCATCTGGGTCGGTGTGGATTCAGATGTAATGACGAAATAGATCATATCCGAAATGGACCAGAGTCCGGCGATCGAGAAACCGTAGGCGAAGCCGACGATGTACGGATTCAGGTTGAAGGAACAGCCGTAGGCGAAGACCGCCAGTCCAAGTGCTGCCCACAGACCCAGGATCAGCGCCGACTTCTTACGTCCTAAAGCATCGGTAATAAATCCGCCGATCATCGTGAAGATACCGTTGATGACCGGATAGAACAGCATAACCGTATTGAAACCGTCGCTGCTCATGATGCCCTTGGTAACACCGGCTTCCATCATGTTCTGATACTTGCCGGTATAGCCTGTCGCAAACGCCAGCAGTAATGCCACCAGGGCGATGGCTCTTGTCTGTTTATTTGTAAAGATGAACTTGAAGGAAGACCAGACGGAAACGCTGTTTTCTTTTTCCTTCTTGGCCTGTTCCTTTTCCGCTCTGGCATTCGCCTCGCGCTCTTCTTCGCTGGACCTAAGATACTGCAGACGTTTCTTGGTATAGACCGGAGTCTCCTTAACGAAGTAGATCGCCGCAATACCGATCACAAAGGCCAGAATGATCGGAACAATGAACGCATTGCGCCAGGTGGCAGGATTCTCTCTGTTTACATAGAGTTTAATAAACAGACCCAGCAATGATACGGAGATCAGTGCCAGACCCTTGGTGATGGAGCACAGCTTTGCACGGTGCTCTTTCGGCGCACATTCCATGATATAGATCACCTGCATGTCGTTCGGGGTGAAGAAAGTCATGATGACCGTACCCAGCAGATAGATCGGGACACTGCGGGAAATGATGCACAGCAGCATGCCTACGCCCATGCCGATAGTATTGATGATCAGGAAGATCCTTCTGCCGAACTTGTCGGCCAGGGACTTGTAGAAAGGCGATACCAGATAGATCAGGTAGCAGCCTGTCGTAACCAGTCCCAGAGTGCCGGAAGCCTTGTCGTATTCGGCAGTACCGAAGGTCGTGTTGAACAGGTCGCAGATCGTAAAGGAGTCGACGGCTCCTCTGACGTTGGATGCCAGTTCATCCACGATATAGATGATACTTAAGACAACGATTAAAATCGCGAAATAGTGCCTGTGACCATGAAAAGCTTCAGCTTTTTCCAGTTTCTCAAGCTCTTTTCTTTCTTTTTCGGTTTTTGTCATATGATTTTATCTCCTTAATGAAACCTCTTACATTATAAATTAAAAACTTCTCTTACGAGAAGTTATTTTACGTCATAATCCGGAACCGGATCGGAGATCTTATCCATCAGATACTGCGGATGTTCAATCAGATACTTGCCGAACTGCAGTGATCTGGCGAAATAGAATCCGTCGGCGATCCTTTCGTCCAGCGTAGCCGTGATATCGACGACATCCCTACCGTTGGCATCCTTTTGCATCGTGCCGATCGTGATCATCATCGAATTGGTGCCGAAGTTGCTCAGGTGATGGTAGCAGGAATCGGCCTTGATCGAACCAAGGTTCGCCAGCAGGCAGGTCGTATAGTTGGGATCGCCCTTCTTCAGATCTTCCGGATAGATCCCGTGGTATTCCATCCTGGCCAGGATCCAGAAGAAGATCTCCAGGATGAAACGCGGAAGACTGCCGATGAACTGCATCGTCTTGTCCAGGGAATTGGATCCCGCGGATCTGGCCTTCTGTACATCTCCCAGAATGATTTTGGAGATCGAATCCAGATTCATGTCTTCCTTGACGTTCAGAGTCATCAGCGTTTCTACCGCTTCGTCTTCAAACTTCTGTTTCGCAACAAAAGACAAGGTAATATCGTTGCGCTGCCAGTATTTTCTTCCGGCAATGAAGATATTCAGTTTCGGACGGTGATAGATCATCTTGGCTACTGCCGTACAGATACAGTGGAACAGCTTGTAGTTGGTTCCCTCTTCCTTGTTGTGTTTCTCAATGAACTTCAGCAGATCGGTGATATCCAGCATGATCGTGGTGGATACTTCCGCTTCTGTTCTCTTCGGCATGACATATGGAACGATGGAATGAAACGGATCGGGATCATGCAGCAGTACTGCGTCTTTTCTTTTCATGTTCTGTCTCCTATTCTACGAAAGCTCTGATCTTATCGTCGGCCTCGTACACGTTGACGCCTCTGATCGCCAGGCCGTCGGTTATCATTGCGTTCTTCAGCACGCCCTGCAGCTCCAGCAGAGAAATGCCGAAAGTACCTTCATCATTCGTACAGAACGGTCTGATCGTCTTTCCTGTAAAATCATAGGCATCCAGGAAGGAAGCGACAACTCTTGGATAAGTCCTGTACCAGATCGGGAAACCGATATAGATCTCATCGTACTGATCCATGTCCAGACGCGGTCCGCCCTTCATGGCGGGATGTTCGTTGTTTTCGTCCTCTCTTCTGGCTCTTCTGACGCAGTCGTCATAGCTGAACGGATATGGTTCTTCTTCTTCGATCTTGTAGAGATCGCCTCCCGTCAGTTCAGCGATCTTTTCGGCAACGACTTCGGTATTGCCTTTTTCTAATACGACAACTTTGTTGTCCTGCAGGTTCTCTCCTGTTCTGGAAAAGTAGGCGATCAGTGTTCTCATAACGTTAAACTCCTTTTTATTATTATACCTTGAAACACTAAAAAGCAGAGATGTCTCTGCCTATTCTCCAAGATATGTCCTGAATTTCTTTTTTAATGCCCGCAGACGGTTGTCGATCTGTTTCTCGCTAAGCTTCAGCTGTCTGGCGATCTCCTTGTAGCTGAGATCCTCACCCTTCAGCAGCAGGATCTTCCGGTCTCTTTCCGGCAGTTTCCTCATGAAACAGGCATAGTTCTCTTTCAGTTCCTGTTCCCGGTGATAGGCGATCGGATTATCCGAAACATAGAGCGATCTGCCGTCATTTCTCTCATAGACATCGATAGAGTACCTTTCCTTTTCATAGGTACGGTAATAAGCTCTCAAGGTATTCAGCAGTCGGTTGCGGATAACCATGAAAGCGTAGGAAGAAAACAGGACCTTTCTGTCCTCCTCATAAGTTCCGGCAGCCTGATACAAGGCCAGAGAAGCCTCCTGATACAGATCATCCTTGTCTACCGCATAGTCTCCGTTCTCTAAAGAGAAAGAATAGATGATCTTGTAGATCATCCTGTGATGCCGCTTCAGCAGCAGACTGAAAGCACCGTCATCCCCTTCCCTGATCCTGTTTATCAGCTTCAGATCCTCATCCATGAGACCATTATCCGACAAAAAAAGAGACAGCCGTTTTCATAGTTGTCTCAAAATACGATCAGCTTTTCCACAAAGAAGTGGATTAATTCCGGGAACGTACGATGTTGTAGAGCAGGATGCCTGCCGCAACCGAAGCGTTCAGACTTGTCACATGACCCTGCATCGGCAGCTTGACGATAAAGTCGCATTCTTCCTTGACCAGTCTGGACATTCCCCTGCCTTCCGAACCGATGACCAGCACCGTATTCAT
>JAFZQL010000129.1 GCA_017620435.1 Erysipelotrichaceae bacterium | reverse complement strand
CAGAAGAGGGTCAACTGACATGCAGAAAGTGTTGGTGATTATAGGCCCGACAGCCGTAGGCAAGACAACGTTTGGCATCGAATGTGCCAAAGCTTTTGACGGCGAGATCATTTCCGGCGATTCGATACAGATCTACAAAGGGCTGGATATCGGTTCGGCCAAGCCTACGAAAAAGGAACGCTCCTTGGCAATACATCACCTGATCGACATCGTCGATCCGAAGGGAAGCTACAGCGTCAGACAGTTTCAGCAGCTGACCAGGGAATGTATCGATCAGATCGGTTCAGAAGGAAAACTCCCGATCATCGTCGGGGGAACAGGTCTTTACATCAAGGCTGCCCTGTATGATTATGTCTTCTACGAGGAAGAAGAAGAGGACGAGCAGTTCGAGGATCTGAGCAATCAGGAGCTTTATGATCTGTTAAAAGAAAAAGATCCTGCCGCTCTGGAAAAGATCCACATCAACAACCGCAAAAGGCTCGTACGCGCCTTGAACATCTACAACAAGCATCACACCGGAATCTCGCAGATCAAGGCCCGGCAGCAGCACAAACCGCTCTACGACTGTCTGATCATCGGACTGACCGCAGACCGTGATGAACTGTACCGAAGGATAGATAACAGAGTGGATCAGATGATCAGTGACGGTCTGGTGAATGAAATAGAATCCCTGCTGAAACAGGGTGTCACCTTTGACGACCGGTGCATGCAGGGGATCGGATACAAGGAATGGAAAGAATACTTTGCGGGAGAAAAGACCGCGGAAGAATGTATCGAGCAGATCAAGATCAACTCCCGGCATTTCGCCAAGAGACAGTATACGTTCTTCAGGAACCAGCTGGATGTCAAGTGGTTCTCCGACATAAGTGAAGCAAGAAAAGAGGTAGAAAAATGGCTGACTTAAGCAGACTGGAGTATCTTGTTGGCAAGGATGCCATGGATAGAATAAAACAGAAACATGTGCTGATCTGCGGTGTGGGAGGCGTAGGTTCTTTTGTGGCGGAAGGCCTCTGCCGTTCCGGTCTGGGCAGGGTTACCCTGCTGGATTACGACAGGGTGGAACCGTCCAATCTCAACCGCCAGCTGATGACAGACAAAGACAATATCGGCATGTCTAAGGTTCAGGCTCTGAAAGAGAGACTGGAACAGATCAGCGATACGGAAGTACAGACGATGGAAATGTTTGTCGGCGAAGGATTTGTCCTGCCGGAAAGATATGACTATGTCGTGGACTGTATCGATACCCTGAGCGGGAAGTTCGCTCTGGTGAAGGCCTGTCATGAACAGGACATCCCGGTGATCTCTTCGCTCGGTTCTGCCAGAAGGCTTAGGCCGGAAAAGATCACGCTGACCACGCTGGACAAGACCAGAAACGATCCGCTGGCGAAAGCCTTCCGCAATCTGGTCAAGAAAGAAAACTACCGACACAGGATCGAAGTCGTTTATCCGGATACACCGGCGATGAAGACAACGGTAGTACAGGAAGGTGATACAAACAAGGAGAGATACCCGCTGGGTTCTGCCATCTTCATGGTCGGATCGGTGGGACTGTATATTGCCTATGTCGTATTCGACAGGCTGATCAGGGAGGATAAGAAATGAAATTCAGTGAATTCAGTTACGAACATCTGGACTTTGAAGAATTGAAGAAAGAGTACGAAGAGAAGCTTGAGGCTTTACGTAACAGTAAGGATGCCGCTTCTTTCATGGAGGTCTTCAACGGACTTAATACGTTCAGAGGACATATCGATTCCATGCGGGCGATCTGTTCCGTCCGTCATACGATCGATACATCAGATGATTACTATGACAAAGAAAACGAATACTGGGATCAGACTTCCCCGCTGCTGCAGGAATACGAGACAGAGCTTGCCCGGATCATGCTGGAGAGTCCCTTCAGAAAAGAGACCGATATTCCGGAAGCCTACTATCTGAGTCTGGAGAATCAGCTCAAGTCCTTCTCTCCTGAGATCATCGAAGATATGCAGGAAGAAAACAGTCTTGTGACGGAATATGGAAAACTGAAGGCTTCCGCGAAGATCGAATTCGAAGGCGAGACATATAATCTGGCATCCATTGCCGTCAAGATGAATGACGACGACCGCGAGATCAGAAAGAACGCGACGATCGCCTACAACCGTTTCTTTGAAGAAAATGAAGAGAAGTTCGACGAGATCTACGACAGACTGGTAAAGATCAGAGACCGCATGGCAAAGAAGCTCGGTTTTGAAAACTTCATCCCGTTAGGCTATCTAAGGATGAACCGTCTCGACTACGACCAGAACATGGTCAAAAACTACCGCGACCAGGTGATCGCCGACATCGTTCCGCTGACGATCGAACTAAGAGAAAAACAGGCAAAAAGGATCGGTGTTGACAGACTGGAGTGCTACGACCTGGGTTACAACTTCAGGACCGGCAATCCGAAACCGCACGGTACGCTGGATGAACTGGTAGATGCCGCATTAAAGATGTACAGAGAGATGTCGCCGGAGACAGGAGATTTCTTCCAGACGATGGTCGATCAGGAGCTCTTTGATCTTCCGACCCGTCCCAACAAGGAAATGGGCGGATACTGTACCGGTTTCTACGACTACAAGGTACCGTTTATCTTCGCCAATACCAACGGAACATCGGGAGACGTAGACGTTCTGACGCATGAAGCGGGACACGCTTTTCAGGCGTACTGCACATTCAAGAACGTGACGATTCCTGATCTGATGTTCCCGACCATGGAATCGGCAGAGATCCATTCGATGTCGATGGAATTCTTCGCTCATCCTTGGAGTCATCTTTTCTTCAAGGAAGAGGCCGAGAAGTATCATTACTTCCATATCTCCGACTGTCTGAAGTTTTTGCCTTACGGCTGTCTGGTCGACCATTTCCAGCACGAAGTCTATGAACACCCTCAAATGACGCCGGCAGAAAGAAAAGCCTGCTGGAGAAGGCTGGAAAAGATCTATAAGCCGGATGTGAACTACGAGGGATTCGATCTGTTGGAAAGAGGCGGATTCTTCTTCCGTCAGGGCCACATCTTCCAGGCTCCTTTCTACTACATCGACTACACGCTGGCTCAGGTCTGTGCGCTGCAGTTCTTCGTCAGGATGCTGAAGAAGGATGAGAACTGCTGGAAGGACTATGTCCATATCTGCTGTCTGGGAGGAACAAAGACCTTTACACAGATCGTCAAAGAAGCGAATCTGATCGTTCCGTTTGAAGAGGGCTGTCTGAAAGAAGTATCCGTCAGAATGAAGGAAGAACTGGATAAGGTCGATGACTCGAAATTCTAGGAGAAAACATGTTTAGAGAGATCACACGCAAGAAACAGGCTCTTTCGAAAGAAGAATGCCTAGAAATACTGCAGAACGCCAAAAGAGGTGTACTGTCGGTAAACGGCGACGAGGGATATCCCTACGGCATGCCGATGAATCACTACTACGATCCTACGGACGGGAAACTGTATTTCCACGGCGGAAGAAACGGTCACAAGATCGAAGCGATGAAACAGGACAGCAGGGCCAGCTTCTGTGTTCTGGATGAAGGGACTCTGGATCCGGAAGGATGGTTCTACCATTTCCGCAGCGTCATCGTTTTCGGCAGGATCGAATTCATCGATGACGAGAAAAAAGTCATCGAGAAAGTCAAAGAGCTTTCCTACAAGTTCACCAATGATGACGCATTTATCGATGAAGAAATCGCCAAGGATCTGCAGGGAACACTGATGTTTGCACTGGTGCCGGAACACATCACAGGAAAACACGTGAAAGAGAAATAAACAGAAGATACAGAGTTTCGGATGAAAAGACTATCTGCCGGTAAGAAGATACTGTTAGGAATCATAGGTCTTACGCTTGTATTGTGTGTAACGGCATTTTCCTATTTCAACGATTACTGTCATGCTTCTTCGCATGCCCTGGAACTGATTCAGGAAACGGAAACTATTGAACATGGTGAAAACTACCTGGCCTTTGTTCCAAAGGATTATGATACGGGCGTTATCCTGTATCCCGGGGCGAAGGTGGAAAGCGAGGCCTATGCGCCGCTGCTGAAAGAACTCGCTGATCGGGGGATTTTTGCGGCTGTTGTGTATGTACCTTTACATTTTGCTCTGTTGGACAGCGATGCAGCTTTCAAAGTAATGGAAGAACACCCTGAGGTCCAAAACTGGTACATCGGCGGTCATTCTCTGGGAGGGGTTGCCGCAGGGGTGCTTGCAGGCAGATATCCTGAACGTTTCCAGGGGATCATCCTGCTGGCTTCCTATGTAACGTCTGATCTGTCAAAGACGGAGCTGAAAGCTCTAACTTTGATCGGAAGCAACGACGGCGTCATAAACAGGGAACAGTATCGGAAGAACCGGAAGAATCTCCCTGAAGAAACAAAAGAAATAACGATTCAGGGAGGCAACCACGCCCAGTTTGGATCCTACGGCTTTCAGAAGGGCGATAATGAAGCGGATATCACCCGTGAAGAACAGTGGGAGCTGAGTGCTGAATATATCCTGAAGCTTGTAGTAGAATAGACAAGAGAGGTCATAAACATGAAAGTAAATGTAATAATAGAAAACCTTAAGGGAGAAGAGCTCTCCTTTGATGAAGGAACGACCCTGGAGGAAGTTCTAAGAAATGTCAAGGACAGACTGCCTTATCCCTGCTACCTGACAAAACTGGACAACGCCTACCGTTCTTTGACTCATGCGATTACCCACGACAGTACCGTAGAATTTCTTGACATGCGCAATGAGGAAGCCTGGAGAGTCTAT
>JAFZQL010000128.1 GCA_017620435.1 Erysipelotrichaceae bacterium | reverse complement strand
TTGTATCCTAATGCACCGGCACTTGACCAGGCGATAACGTTGCCTGCTTCATCAGTGATCGTAACGATTGTATTATTGAATGTTGAGTGGACATGTGCAACGCCACTGGCAATATTCTTCTTGACACGTCTTTTACGTGTGTTTGTTTTTGCTTTCTGTGCCATTGTTTATCTCCTTACTTCTTCTTGTTAGCTACTGTTCTTCTAGGTCCCTTACGGGTTCTAGCGTTGGTCTTGGTTCTCTGACCTCTTACAGGAAGACCTTTTCTATGTCTGATACCGCGGTAGCAGGCAATCTCCATGAGACGCTTGATGTTGAGCTGCGTTTCTCTTCTCAGATCGCCTTCGAGCTTGTATTCGTCTAAAGACTTACGGATGGCATTCAGCTGCTCATCGGTCAGATCTTTTACACGGATATCTTCGCTGATCTTGTTTTCAGCCAGCACTTTCTTCGACGTTGTCAGACCGACACCGTAGATGTAAGTTAAAGCGATGACAACACGCTTATTGTTTGGAATATCAACTCCAGCTATACGAGCCATTTATTTCTTTCCTCCCCTTATCCTTGTCTCTGTTTGTGTTTAGGGTTTTCACAAATAACCATAACGCGACCTTTGCGTTTAATCACACGACATTTATCGCACATTGGTTTTACAGATGGTCTTACTTTCATGTTTTCCCTCCTAGACTATTTATGTCTAAACGTTATACGCCCACGTGTTAAGTCATAAGGTGAAATCTCTACTGTCACTCGATCGCCCGGTAAAATGCGGATGTAATGCATACGGATTTTACCAGAAACGTGAGCCAGGATCTCATGACCATTTTCAAGTTTCACTTTGAATTGTGCATTTGGTAAGGTATCTGTGACAACACCTTCAATTTCAATTACGTCCTGTTTTGCCAAATAGTTCAATCCTCCTTTGTCAGTATTTTATATCCATCATCCGTGATCGCCACGGTATGTTCATAATGTGCCGCCCAGGAGTGGTCATAGCTTTTCACTCCCCAGCCGTCAGGTAAAGTATAGCACTTCGGTGAACCCATGAATACCATCGGTTCAACAGCGATGCACATTCCCTTCTTCAGCAGGGCCATCGTACCCGGTTTCCCGACATTCGGTACATAAGGATCTTCATGAACACTTCTTCCGATCCCGTGTCCCGTATAATCCGCCGGCACTCCGAATCCGAACGACTCGACATAAGTCTGAATGGCGTTGGATACATCGCCTACGTGGTTTCCCGGTTTGACCTGTTCCAGTCCGATATATAAAGCCTTCTCAGTCACTTCCAGAAGCTTCAGGACTTTCGGATCTGTAACATTCCCCACCGTATAGGTCCATCCCGAATCCCCGTGGTAGCCCTTGTAGCAGGCTCCCACGTCGACGGTAATAATATCGCCGTCTTTCAGGATCGTATGATCAGGGATCCCGTGCACCAGCATGTCGTTGACCGACGTGCATACGGCACATGGGAAACCCTGATAGTTTTTAAATGACGGGGTAGCACCGTTCTCGCGGATCACTTCCTCGGCGATCCGGTTGATCTCTAAGGTTGAAATACCTGGTCTGATTATCTCTGCCATCTTCTTATGAACTCTTGCGACAATGCTTCCGGCAATGTCCATCAGTTCGATTTCCCGCGGAGACTTAATTGAAATCATCAGTACAACCCTTCCAAGATGGCTTTCACATCATCATACACTTCATCCTTCGATTTCGAAGCATCCACATGTCTGACAATGCCCATCTCTTCATAATACTCAATAACAGGCTGAGTATTCTTGTGATACTCCTGAAGTCTGACTTTCAGACTGTCCGGATTATCATCTTTTCTTTGAATCAGCGATCCGCCGCATTTATCACAGATGCCTTCTTTCAAAGACGGCTTGTAATAAATGTTATAGATCTCGCCGCAGTCAGGACACAATCTTCTGCCTGTGATCCTCTTGATCAGATCCTCATCATCAATTTCCAGATCGATCACGCAGTCGACTTTCTTATCAAGCTGTTTCAGGATCTCGTCCAGATCGATCGCCTGATTCTTTGTCCGCGGATAACCGTCGAACAGGAATCCGGCATCCACATCGTCCCTGGAAAGTCTTTCCACGATAATGTCGTGAATGACTTCATCCGGAACAAGTTCGCCTCTGTTCATATAACCCTGCGCCTGCAGGCCGACAGGTGTGCCGTTCTTTACCGCTTCCCGAAGCATATCGCCCGTAGAAACATGAACCAGTTCATAGTCGTTAATGATTCGATCCGATACCGTACCTTTTCCGGCACCGGGAGCACCGATAATCAGAAGATTCATTCCCTACCTCCTATTTTCCGACAAAACTCTTGTACTGTTTTGAAGTAAGCTGAGACTTCAGCTGTTTAATCGTATCCATTGCCACGCCGACAACGATGATGATACCTGTACCGCCGACAGCAGCACGCTGCGGGAGGCCGGTAAGATTCGATACCACATACGGCAGTATGGCGATGAACGTCAGCAGCAGAGCACCCAGAACCGTAATTCTGTTGAGGACCTTGGACACATAGTTCTTGGTCTCGGTACCAGGTCTAACACCCGGAATATACTGTCCGTTCTTGCCCAGATCGTCTGCCATCTTCTGCGGATCAATCGTCAGATTGGTGTAGAAGAAGGTAAACACAATGATCAGAAAGGCATAGAAGCACAGAAACCACGGACTGGTGAAGTCGCAGATCTTCTGCAGCCAGTTATAGGCATCCTGGTTGACCCAGGAAGCGATGATCTGCGGTCCCTGTATCAGCGATGACGCGAAGATGACAGGAACAACAGATGCCGAGTTGATCTTCAGCGGCAGATGGTTCAGATCGCCCTTGGTCTTGTTCAAAGCTCTTGAAGAAGACTGCTGGATCGGGATCCTTCTTTCCGACATCTGCATCAGAACAACCAGTACGATGATCGCCACATACATGATGCAGTAGGCGATAAAACCGCCCATGCCCAGTTTGGAAGTGGCGTTCTCTCCCAGGAAGGTCTCATAGACCGTTCTGAAAGTCGTAGGCATATCCGCAACGATGCCGGCAAAGATGATCATGGAAGTACCGTTTCCGATACCTTTTGATGTGATCTGATCGGCCAGCCACAGCAGGAACATGGTTCCGGCCGTAAAGATGATCGAGATGTACAGATAAGAAGTAAATCCCGGATTATCAATGAAGTTGTAGCCGGAGTACGCTCTGTCAAGATACTGGACAATGAAGTAGCCCTGTACCAGTGCCATGACGACGCCCAGATATCTGGTAATACGGTCCATCTGCTGACGGCCCTTCTTACCCGATTTTGCCATCTCTGCCAGAGCAGGAATGATATCCATGGCCAGCAGTTCAATGATGATGCTGGCGGTGATATAAGGTCCTACACCCAGAGAGAAGATCGACATCTGTTCGATGGATCCGCCACCCAGAATGCTCATCATATTTAACAGGGAGTTCGCACTCAGCTTGATGATCTGCGTGTTGACGCCCGGAGCCGGAATGGATGAACCCAGACGGAAGATGAACAGAATAAACAGTGTAAACAGCAGTTTCTTTCTAATATCCTTGTTTTTGAGAAAATCTATGAATGTTTTAAACACTTAGATCACCTCAACTTTTCCGCCTGCCTTTTCAATCGCAGCCTGAGCACTCTTGGAAATCTTATGGCAGGAAACAGTAAGTTTCTTTTCCAGTTTTCCGTTACCGAGCACTTTGATACCGTCAAGCTGCTTTCTGACGATACCTGCCTGTTTTAACAGTTCAGGCGTAACTGTCGTACCGTTGTCGAAGCGGTTGAGTTCCGTCAGGTTTACGACAGCGTATTCCAGACGGTTGAAGTTGGTGAAACCTCTCTTCGGCAGGATCTTGTAGATCGGCGTCTGTCCGCCTTCGAATCCGATCGCGACACCGCCACCGGAACGGGCATTCTGACCCTTGTGGCCTTTTCCGGCAGTCTTGCCCTGACCTGAAGCCTGGCCTCTGCCTAATCTTTTCGTCGTGTGTCTTGCACCTTCGTTGTATTTCATTTCATGTAAGTTCATAAGACACCTCCTATCGTACTTCTTCAACCTTCATGTCGCGCAGTTTGGCAACGGAATTGACTGTCTTTAATTCCGTTAAAGCCTTCATTGTCGCATGAACCTGGTTGATAGGTGTACGTGAACCGACGCACTTGGTGATGACGTCAGTCGCACCCGCCAGTTCGAGGATCGCACGGACAACGCCGCCGGCGACGATACCGGTACCGGGAGCAGCCGGTCTCAAGACGACCTGACCTGCACCGTAGTTGCCTGTAACTGCATGCGGTATTGTTCTGTATCCGTCAACTAACGGAATTCTCTTGACGTTCTTCTTGGCCTGTTCGGAAGCCTTTCTGATGGCATCGGGAACTTCGTTGGCCTTCGCTAAAGCGTAACCCACTCTGCCCTTCTTGTCACCGACGACGACTATCGCTGAGAATCTCATCTTACGGCCACCCTTGACAGTCTTGGAAATACGGTTGATCTGAACAACTCTCTCTTCGAATTCTTTAACTTCTCTGTTAAATCTTCTCGGTCTTCTGTTGTCTCTTCTGTTATCTTTATTTGTATTTTCCATAATGACTCCTTAGAACTTGAGGCCAGCTTCTCTTGCCGCTTCGGCAAGCGCTTGAACACGACCATGATAGAGATATCCGCCGCGGTCGAAGCAGACTTCTTCGATGCCTTTTTCCAGAGCTCTCTCAGCGAGCTTGGTTCCGACGGTCTTGGCAGCTTCGATGTTGCTGCCGTTATCAAGCTTTAATTCTACTGATGAACAAGAAACCAGTGTGTTGCCCTTCTCATCATCGATGATCTGAGCATGAATGTGTGCATTTGAGCGGAAAACATTCAGGCGTGGGCAATCGGCAGTACCGAATACTTTGTTTCTAATACGTTCATGACGTCTCTGACGTGCTTTATTCTTATCCTGTTTAGAATACATATCTTTACTCCTTTCCCACTATTAAGCCGCAGCTGTCTTGCCTTCCTTGTGGATGATGTGTTCACCCTGGTAACGGATACCCTTGCCTTTGTAGGGTTCCGGCTTGCGGAAGCCTCTGATCTGCGAAGCGACTTCACCGACTCTCTGCTTGTCGATGCCGGATACGATGATGGTCGTCGCATTCGGTACTTCGACCGTGATACCCTCTTCGATTTCATAGTTGATGTCGTGAGAGT
>JAFZQL010000127.1 GCA_017620435.1 Erysipelotrichaceae bacterium | reverse complement strand
TGAAGTTCAAACCCCGCGAGGATGAAGAAAACATGCTGGTGATGCTCAGGGCGGACAGGGTCTACGAAGAATCGCTGTCTCAGGACAGGAAGCAGATCGAAACGCTGGTAGAGGCGATGCAGAACGCTCTGGACGAAAAGAACATCCTGATGGTGGAAGTATTAAAAAAGAAGCTCACTGAGCTTCTGAATGAGATCGAAACAGGAAGAAACGATCACTACGTAGCGTAGCGATCAAGAAAACGACGGCCTGAAAGGAAAAGAAACATGAGACCATCATTTGCGGTATACCGTCAGCAGGATCAGGAATACAGCGGCGGATTTGAACAGCTTTTAAGAAGAGAAAAAACACTATATTCCGTATGTGACAGAGAAACCGAAGATCCGGTGATCTGTTTTGAAAACATCTTTCCTTCCTGGGCCTATGCCTATGTCGAAAAAGGAGGCATCGCCATCGTATCCGGAGCAGGGAGAAACACCTTCTCTTTCGATGCCGGCTTTACAGCCAGGGCCTCTCTGGAATACATCGATCTGTCTGATTTTGATCAGGGAAAAACCAGGATCTGTTCCGCGGTCTGTCTTTTCGCAGGCGAAGGAAAAGGGAAGATGACGGCACACGAAAACAGGACCATCAAGGATCACCGTTATCCGGGTTTCTATCCGGTCTTTCTCTACAGGAAACTGGGCAAGGGCACGATCATCTACAGCGGCGTTCCTCTGGTACAGCTTCTGACCCATGAAGGCAGCGATCTGAGACAGACCGGCATCCTTCCTGATTACGATGAAAGAGTATCCTCGATCGACAAACAGAAGATCGCTTCAGCCGTGAAAAGCGTACTTGTGGAAGCGATGCATGTGGCGGGACTTCCTTACGTTTCGCTCTGGTACTATCCGGATGGGGCAAGAAATCTTTTTGCCTTCAGCATCGACGGAGACGGACTGCTGAAAGAAGGCGTCGACGATCTGATCGAAGTATCGAAACAGACCGCTACGAAGTTCGTTTTCTACATCAGCAGGCAGCTCTGTGAAACGGATCCGGAGGTAAAAGAAAAGCTGCAGCGGATCAGCGAACACAACATCATCGCTTCCCATGGCAGTATCCACAACGGGAAAGATTCCTATGAAGAGAACCTGGAAGATCTGAAGATCCTGGAAGAATGGCTTGAGAGGATGAATATCCCTTACGTAAAGAGCTACGCTGCGCCTCGAGGCATGTATTGTCACAGTCTGGGCAAGGCCCTGAAGGATGCGGGATATCGGCACAGCCGGGACTTCGGTTTTGTCATCGACGACTATCCGTTCTTTCCGATGAACGAAGGCGTACAGGATGCAGTGCTGCAGCTGCCTTGCGACGGTTTCAACGTCTGCAGAATGATGGGGGTCCATGAAGAAAAAGGACTCCCAGCACCAAAAGCCGAAGAAATCATCTCTTCCTATCAGACCCTGATCGACTACAAGCTGGAAAGAGATCTGCCACTGCTGTTCTTCTGTCATCCGCAGTATTTCGGCCTGTACGCGAAAGAAGTGTATCCGCAGCTCATTGCCTATGTCAGAGAAAAAGGCGTTCTGACAGGCGATTACGTGTCGTACGGCGATTTCTGGCTGTTAAGAGATCAGTGCGAATATGACGCAGACTGCACGGAAGAAGGACTGCAGATTAATATTAAACACATGGGTCCGCAGATCAGGATCTGTATCGACGGAAAAATCCAGAAAAATGTGTAAAAAACACTTGACAGTCATATGAACCTCTGATATAATCAAGGTAACTTGAGGGAGTAACGGCCCGTAAGGGCAGCGAAGCCGTCATGACGATCTGTTATCAGATCCGGTAAGCTTTAAATAGTAAGACTCATGCGCATGGTGTATGAGTCTTTTTCTATATAAAAGCATCACCGAAGGAGGTAAAGAAATGAATCAGATCATGAAATTTGCGTTTCCCGTTATATGCGTGACCGGAATCGTTCTGCTTCTGTTTGTCATCGTGAAAAACGGCTATGTCAAGGCCTCTCCGGATGTAGCGATCATCATCTCCGGTCTGAAAAAGACCCCGAAGGTGCTGATCGGTCGGGCAGGCATCAAGCTCCCTTTCTTTGAAAAAGTAGACCATCTGCATCTGGGTCAGATATCAGTCGACATCAAGACCGATACCTACATCCCTACCAACGATTTTATCAATGTAAAGGTAGATGCGATCGCCAAGGTCAGAGTGGATACTTCACCGGAAGGAATGCTGAAAGCGGAAAGAAACTTCCTGAACAAGGAACCTGCCGATATCGCGGCGGAACTGCAGGATTCTCTGCAGGGCAACATGCGGGAGATCATCGGTACGCTGGATCTTAAGACGATCAATACGGACCGTGATTCCTTCTCTGATCAGGTTATGGCAAAAGCCAGCAAGGACATGGAGAAACTGGGAATCGAGATCCTCTCCTGCAACATTCAGAACGTCATCGATGAAAACGGTCTGATCAACGACCTGGGCATGGACAACACATCCAAGATCAAGAAAGATGCGCAGATCGCCAAGGCGGAAGCCGACAGAGACGTAGCGATCGCCAAGGCCAAGGCCGACAAGGCGGCAAACGATGCCAGAGTGGCTGCGGAAACGGAGATTGCCGAAAGAAACAACGAACTGGCCATCAAACAGGCGGAACTGAAGCTGGAATCAGATAAAAAGAAAGCCATGGCCGATGCAGCCTACGAGATCCAGAACCAGGAACAGGAACGTTCCATTCAGACCGCTACGGTAAACGCGCAGATCGCAAAAGCCGAAAGAGAAGCGGAACTGAAGAAGAAAGAAGTCGAGATAAGAGAACAGGAACTGACGGCTACGATCGAGAAACAGGCCGATGCGAATCGATATGCCAGTGAACAACAGGCGGAAGCGAACCTGATCAAGATCAGAAAAGAAGCGGAAGCCAGAAGATATCTGGCGCAGATGGAAGCAGAGGCGATAGAAGCCAAGGGCAAGGCCGAAGCGGAAGCGATCAGACAGAAAGGTGTAGCGGAAGCGGAAGCCATGGAAAAGAAAGCCGAAGCCTATCAGAAATACAATGGCGCAGCAATGGCTGAAATGATGATCAAGATCATGCCGCAGCTGGCTGCC
>JAFZQL010000126.1 GCA_017620435.1 Erysipelotrichaceae bacterium | reverse complement strand
TGCACCATGAAATACAATCCGCGTGTAGACGAAGAGACGGCCTCTTTACCGAACTTTACGCAGATCCATCCTCTGCAGCCTGTGAATACCGTTCAGGGATGCATGGAAGTACTGCATACAGCCGAAAAGCTCCTGTGTGAAATCACAGGAATGGATGCGATGACATTCGAACCGGCAGCCGGTGCACATGGCGAGTATACCGGACTGCTGCTGATCAGAAAGTATCATCAGGACAGAAACGACACGGAAAGGGTCAATATCATCGTCCCGGATTCCGCGCATGGTACCAACCCTGCTTCCGCAGCAATGGCAGGCTTCAAGGTCGTCAATATTCCTTCCAACGACAAGGGAGGCGTCGATCTAGATGCTTTAAGAGCTGCCGTTGGCAAGGATACCGCAGGACTGATGCTGACGAATCCGAATACCTTAGGTCTGTTCGACCCGAACATTCTTGAAATCACAAAGATCGTTCATGAAGCAGGCGGTCTGTGCTATTACGACGGCGCCAACCTGAATGCGATCATGGGCAGAGTCAGACCGGGAGACATGGGTTTCGACTGCGTCCACCTCAATCTGCACAAGACTTTTGCAACACCTCACGGTGGCGGCGGTCCGGGTTCAGGACCTGTCGGATGCAAGGAGTTCCTGAAGCAGTATCTGCCATGCCACATGGTGGAAGAAAGAGATGAATTCTACTACTTTGCCGATCCGGAAAAATCCATGGGTCAGGTCAGAAGCTTCTACGGCAACTTCCTGGTTGTCGTTAAGGCGTTGACTTATATCCTGACGTTGGGAAAGAAAGGCATTCCTGAAGCTTCCGGAAAGGCAGTCCTCAACGCCAACTACATGATGCATCAGCTGAAAGACCACTACCATGTGGCTTACGATCAGATCTGCATGCATGAATTCGTGCTGTCGCTGGATGATCTGAAGAAGGAAACAGGCGTCTCCGCAATGGACATCGCCAAGGGATCCCTGGACTACGGTATCCATCCTCCTACAATGTACTTCCCGCTGATCGTACACGAGGCACTGATGTTTGAACCGGCCGAGACCGAAAGCAGAGAGACGATCGATGAAGCGGTTAAGATTTATCTGGATCTCTTTGAGAAAGCGCACAGCGATCCGGAATATCTCCACAATGCACCGCATCACTGCCCGATCGGCAGACCTGACGACGTAAAAGCCGCCAGAGAACCGGTTCTAAAATACGAATTTAATGATTAAGCTTTACGCTGTGGCGTCTGAAGGTTTTGACGTCTATTACAACCAGGCTCTGGAGAAATATCTGCTTGATCAGGTTGAAAAGGATGAAGTCATCCTCTACCTGTGGCGCAACGACAGGACGGTCGTGATAGGCAAGAACCAGGACGCCTACAGCGAATGCAAAATCGAAACGCTGACACATGACGGCGGTTTCCTTGCCCGGAGGATTTCGGGCGGAGGAGCCGTCTATCATGATCAGGGAAACCTGAACTTTACGTTTCTGTGCAGGAAAAATCTTTTCAATGTCGAAAGACAGGATGAGATCATCCTCAATGCCCTGAATCTTCTGGGCATCAAAGCCGAGAAGAACGGCAGAAACGATCTGACAGTTGACGGCAGGAAGTTTTCCGGTCATGCCTACTACAAAGGTAAAGAGAACTGTTTCCATCATGGAACTGTCATGCTGGAAGTGAATCAAGAAGCACTGGAGAAGTATCTGAATGTCTCGATGCTGAAACTGCATTCCAAGGCAGTGAAGTCGGTCAGATCCAGGGTGATCAATCTGAAACAGATCAGAAAAGATCTGGATCTAAATATGCTGAAAGATGCGCTGATCCTTTCATTTGAAGAAATGTATGGATCCAAGGTGCTGGATTACCCGCTCGATAAAGCGGAAATTGAAAAGAATAGAGCTTTCTTTACCGATCAGGAATGGATCTACGGTCCTGCGATCGAACTGAAATACAGGAAACAGGCCCGTTTCGACTGGGGAACAGTCAGGATCCTGTATGATCTAGAAGACGACAGGATCTTCGATCTGAAGATCTATACGGATGCCATGGATCAGGATCTTGCGGATGATCTGGAAGAGAAACTGATCGGCAGAAAACTAAATGAACTGAACATCTCCGAAGATGAAACAGGAGATGTAATCAGACTGTTGAAAGAGGAAAACCATGAGATATGATGTGATGATCATCGGCGGAGGACCGGGAGGTTATACTGCCGCAAACAAGGCCGGCAGGAACGGTTTAAAGACGATCCTGTTTGAAAAGGATCAGATCGGCGGAACCTGTCTGAACAGGGGCTGCATCCCAATGAAGGCGCTGATCCAGTCTGCCCATGTTTATAAGGATGCAAAACAGGGAGAAATGTTCGGAGTCCTGGCAGAGAACACTTCCCTTGATTATGGAAAAGTCAAGGAGAGAAGAGATTCTGTTGTTTCAACTTTAAGAGGCGGCATTGAAAAATCGCTGAAGGCCAATAAGGTGGAAACGGTAAAAGGTTTTGCTCAGATCATCGATAAGGACAAGATCTCCTGCAACGGCGAAATCTACGAAGGAGATCACATCATCATCGCCGCAGGATCTATCCCTGCAATTCCTCCGATCGAAGGCAGAGAATTTGCGATCACCTCGGATGATGTTCTGGAAAAGGATCACCAGCTGAAGGATTCGATCATCATTATCGGCGGCGGCGTGATCGGCTGCGAGATCGCGGATGCGTTCAGCGGTTTTGGCGTCAAGGTCACTGTCATCGAAATGGCGGATCGTCTTCTGCCGACACTTGACAGAGAACTCGGTACTAGACTGGCCATGTTCTTCCGGAAGAAGGGGATCGATGTCATCTGTAGTGCAGCCGTTAAGAAGATCGGCGAGGATCACAGTGTGACCTATACCGATAAGAAGGGTGAGGAACAGACCGTGACAGCCGATGAAGTCCTGATCGCTACCGGCAGAAGAGCCAATATCGCTTCTCTTGTAAGCGAAGACTTTTCTCTGGAAACAGGAAGAGGAATCGTATCCGATGAAAACGGCAGGACAAATGTTGACAGCATTTATGTCATCGGCGATGCCAGACAGGGGAACATCCAGCTTGCCCATGTGGCCGAAGCACAGGGAGAAAATATCATCGATCTGATCCTGGGCAGACAGCCTTCCCACGACATGAGCGTGATCCCGAGCGGTGTCTATACCGATCCGGAAATCGCCAGTGTCGGCATTGGAGAAGATGAACTGAAAGAGAAAGGGATCGCCTATCAGGCAAGAAAGTATCTGACCGGAGCCAACGGCAAGTGTCTGATTGAGAACAGCGACAGCGGATTTGTGAAAATCATAACGGTCGACGATGTGATCGTAGGCGGCCAGATCATAACCCCGCACGCAACAGAACTGATCGGCGAACTGACGGTTGCCGTACAGAAAAAGCTGAAAGTCAGCGAGCTTTCCGAAGTCGTTCATCCGCATCCAACGATTTCCGAAATGATCTGGGATGCCGTAAAAGAGTAGTGAATTAAGCCGCTTTCCAGACAGAGAGCGGCTTTCTTTTGCAGATATTTCAGAATTATCGTTCAAAAACCGTATTTTGGATTATAATTGTATTAGCAGCTCTGAACGTAGCTCAGCTTGGTAGAGTGCTCGGTTCGGGACCGAGAGGCCGAGAGTTCAAATCTCTTCGTTCAGACCATTGGATATGAGCCCCGGAAACGGGGCTTTTATCATGCTTTTTTGTTATAATATAGATAAGGAGAAAAACTATGGAAATGAAATTTTATCGCTGTAAACGCTGCGGTCAGATGGTTGCGATCGTGAATAAGACTTCCTGTCCGGTTGTATGCTGTGGAGAACCGATGGAAGAGATCATTCCGGGAACTTCGGACGGCGCAGTTGAGAAGCATGTTCCGGTATATGAAGTTAAGGATAACAAGGTGTATGTCAAAGTCGGTGAAGTAGATCATCCGATGATTGAACAGCACTATATCGAGTGGGTAGCGATCCAGACTACCAAGGGCAATCAGCGCAAGGCTCTGAAACCGGAAGAAAAACCGGAAGCTGTATTCGCTCTTCTGGAAGGCGAAGAAGTTCTTGCAGTCTACGCTTACTGCAATCTGCACGGTCTTTGGAAGGCCTGATTAGAATTACCATCTAAGTCCTGCCTGGTGCAGGACTTTTTCTTTGTTCCTGGCTGTTTGATATTGTTTTTTCTATACCAAAAAAATAAAATAGTAGTAATGAAAAAAGCGAAGAAAGATATGGACGGGTTGCCCGGACACAGTACATATTTGATCAACGAAGCGTAGGAATGACATAGGCGGATCTTTTTCACTGATTTGCTGATGTCAGCTGAAAGGAGAACGCAGATGCAGAAGATATACATAACAAAAAAAAGCGAACTGGTAAGCATTGACGAACCTCAGAAAGGATGCTGGATCAATCTGGTCCATCCTACTGAAAAAGAGCTTGTAGAAATTGAAGAAAAGTACGAGATCGAAGCGGACGACTTGCGGGCCGCACTGGATGAAGAAGAATCGACCCGTATAACAAAAGAAGACGACTATACACTGATTCTTGTCGACATTCCTTCTACGGAAGAGAAAGACGGCAAGAGCCGTTTTATTACGATTCCTTTGGCGATCATTCTCGCCAAGGACGCCTTGATTACGGTCTGTCTGGAAAGCACGCCGATCCTGAACTTCTCGGGCAAGGCAAAGAAATCCGTCGATACCAAGCTGAAAACCAGAATGCTTCTGACCATCCTGCTGGAGAACGCCAAACTGTATCTGAAGAATCTGCGCCAGATCAACAGACAGTCGGAACAGCTGGAAGTCATCCTGCATCATTCCATCGAAAATCCGGTCCTGCTGGAAATGATGGAACTGGGAAGGAGCCTTCTGTACTTCACGACATCTCTGAAGGGAAACAACGCCGTTTTGGAGAAGCTGACAAAATCGGCTGCCATTACCAGATACGAAGAGGATGAAGATCTGCTGGAAGATGTCATGATCGAATCGAAACAGGCTTCGGAAATGGCGGACACCTACAGCGGCGTCATCAACGGCATGATGGATGCCTACTCATCCATTATTTCCAACAACATGAACGTCGTGCAGAAGTTCATAGCGATCGCCGCCATCGTCATTTCCATCCCGAGCATCATCTTCGATGCCTACGGCATGAACATCGACGGCGTTCCGTTCGAAAACTCTCCTTATGCCTTTGTAGTTGTCGTTGCCGCTGCAGCCATTGCTTCTATGCTGGTGCTGCGCTACTTCAACCACAAGCAGATGTTCTAAGCTGATCTGCAATCATTCATTAAGAACCGTATGGAAGACCATACGGTTTTTTCATAAAAGAAACAGATTGAGTTCAGAAAGATTTCACATTCATCAGGCATCCTATAGGAAAAGAAAGGAGGAAGCAAGGTGCAGACGTTTCAAAGAAATGAAAAGAAGTATCTACTGGATCAGCCGCAGTATGAACAGATCCTGAAAGATCTTAAGCCGTACATGGAAGAAGACCGTTTCTACCGGTCGAAGATCCGTTCCATCTATTACGATACCGATTCTTATGAACTGATACGCAGATCGATCGAGAAACCCGAATACAAGGAAAAGATTCGGATCCGTTCCTATGAGGAAGCAGGTCCGGATGATAAAGTTTATGTCGAACTGAAGAAG
>JAFZQL010000014.1 GCA_017620435.1 Erysipelotrichaceae bacterium | reverse complement strand
GCCGTATTCAGATCCTTTGAAGCATCCAGTGAACCTTTCATCAGCGCTTCGATGTCAACACCGGCCAGAGCCAGCGGCAGCAGTCCGACTGCCGTAAATACCGAATATCTTCCTCCGATATCGTCAGGAATCACGAACGTTTCATAACCTTCCTTGTCGGCAAGTTCTTTCAGTGTTCCTCTGGCCTTATCGGTTGTGGCGAATATCCTGGAACTTGCTTCGTCTTTGTATTTCTCTTCCATGAACTGTTTAAAGATACGGAAGGATACGGAAGTCTCTGTCGTTGTTCCGGACTTGGAAATGACGTTCAGCACGACTTCCTTGTCTTTGATGTGATTCAGTACCTGTGAAAGATAGGTATGCGAGAAAGTATTGCCGATGAAGATCACTTCGATCCCATCGTCAGGATAAAGGCCCTTGATCATTTCCAGAGCCGCTCTGGCACCAAGATAAGAACCGCCGATGCCGCAGACCAGTACTGTATCATATTTCCCCTTCATCCTGTCTCTCAAAGCAAGAATACGGGCAAATTCCTCTTTATCGTAATTCTCCGGCCATTTCACCCAGCCCAGAAAATCGCTGCCCTTTCCGGTCCTCTCCTGCAGATCTGCATGCGCCTTATTCACTCTATCTTGCCACAATGAGAGTTCCTCATTCAGTTTGGCATTTCTTAGATCCAGTCTAATCATGGTATTCTCCTTTGACCCATTCGGGCATCTTGTCTTTTATCGTTCCAAATCCTTTTTCACTTTCCGGCATGCCCAGGAACTTGACTCTCTTGGTGTATCTTCGCGTATTCTGTGAAAGCGCCTTGAAAGAGAGTCTCAGCTGCCGGTGTTCCTTGTCGATATCGATTACCTTGACCATGACATATTCATCGATTTTCACAAAACTGTCGATATTTCTGACAAAACCGTTGGAAATCTCGGAAATATGGATCAGTCCCGTAACCCCGTCGTCAAAGCGTACGAAAGCCCCGTAAGGCTTGATCCCTGTCACTTTTCCATATACCGTCATACCGACTTTGTAATCGTTTATCGAACTCACCTGTATCATTATAACATGTATCCCGTGGTCTAAGAATGTTTCTATGAGAATCGTTTTTTAAGCTTTTTTCTTAAGAGAGTGATATATTTGATATGGAGATAAGATTATGGATACAGAAGAAAAAATCAGACAGATCGAAAAGACGATCGAAAAGGTCAGACCATATATTCAAAGTGAAGGAGGAGATGTCAGATTCGAAAGACTGGAAGATGACATCGTTTATGTGAGTGTACATGGAGCCTGCGTCGGCTGCATGGCACTGGATTTTACTTTGAAAGAAGGCGTTGAAGCGCTGATCCTGGATGAAGTCGAAGGGATCAGAGAAGTCAGACTGGCAAATTAAAATGGGCATCAGCCTTTTTTTTATTATCTGTTGTTTACCTGTACGATAATGCATTTCAGATACTCGGAGACGTTGTTTCCCAGAATGATCGGATGATCCGGAGCCTGGGCTCTGCTTTCCACCAGTCTAAGGCGCTTGTGGGCGTCGTTGGCGGCAGAAAGGATGATCTTCATGAACAAGTCTCTGGTCATGTATTCGCTGCAGGAACAGGTCACAAGGAAGCCTCCTGATTCGAGCAGTTTCATGGCCCGGTAGTTGATTTCCTTGTATCCTTTGGATGCGTTCTTCAGGGAGTTTTTGGATTTGGTGAAAGCCGGAGGATCCAGGATGATCACATCGAATTTCTGCTTCTCCTGCTGCATCTGGATGAGATAGTCAAATACATCAGCAACGATGAATTCCGTATTCGTAAAACCGTTCAGTTGACTGTTTCTGACGGCTTGATCGATGGCTGTCTGGGATGCGTCGATCCCGATGACGTGTTCAGCTACTAAAGCGGCACTTAACGCAAAGCCGCCCGTATGGGTGCAGCAGTCCAGCACTCTTTTTCCTTCACACAACTTTCTGATTGCCAGATGATTGTATTTCTGGTCCAGGAAGTATCCGGTCTTCTGCCCTTCCGCAATATCGACTTCCAGCTTCACGCCGTTTTCATCGATCTCGATCAGGGTATCGAAAGGATCGCTTAAGAAACCTTTAACCCTCTCCAGTCCTTCCAGCGTTCTGACTCTGGCATCGCTTCTTTCATAGATCCCTCTGATTGAAACGCCATCCTGTCTGAACATCTCCAGGATCGCCTCTTTCAGCATTTCTTTTCTGACATCCATACCCAGGGTATCGATCTCAAAAACCAGGATATCATTGAACTTGTCGACGATCAGTCCTGGGAGACGGTCGGAATCGGAAAATACGACTCTACAGCATTTCGTATCGGTTACGCTTTTTCGATAATCCCAGGCATCCTGAAAACGGCGGATGAAGAAATCCCTGTCGATCGTTTCATTCCTGTTTCTGCTTAAAAGCCTGATCCGGATCCTGGAATGATCATTGATGTAGCCGTAACCCAGAAAATCGCCTTTGAAAGAAACGACTTCAACCGGATCGCCATTTTCGTATTCGCCGTCTATCGTATCGATCTCGTTGTCGAAGACCCAAAGCCCTCCTGCCGAGATCGTTCGGCCTTCGTTTTTCTTCAGTCTGACTGTAATCATCTTATTCATTATACCCTGAAAAAACTTTTCCTGTTTATCGATGGGTCAATAAAAGGAAGCCTGAGCTTCCTTTTTCTGATATTACTTCTTCACGGCAGCGGCGCATCTGTCACACAGTCCGTCTTCGTTTTCTTCCTCGACAATGTTCCAGCAGCGCGGGCAGACATGGCCCGGAGCCTTTTCGATCTTCACTTCGATCTGATCGTATTTTGGAAGTGTATCATCGGTGAATGATACCTTGGCGATGATCAGCCACTGGGCGATCTTGTTTCCGAAAGCGTCTTCCAGCAGTTTTCTGTCTTCTGCAGAGACATGCAGGATGGCATGCGCCTGCATCGGCTTTTCGATGATCTTCTCGTTGATCGCATCTTCTCTGGCTTTGAAGATATCCGCCCTGATCTGATGCAGTCTGTCAAATGACGATCTGATCGCATCCTGACCTTCGTAATCTTTCATTTCAGGGAAATGAACGTAGTGGACACTTTCGGCTTCACCGGAAGCGAAGTGCTTCCATACTTCTTCACTGGTATATGCCAGAACAGGAGACCACAGCTTAACAAGATAGTCTACAGCGGTATACAGAACGGTCTGTACCTTTCTTCTGCGCGGTGAATCCAGACTGTCGCAATACAGGATGTCCTTCGCAAAGTCGCAGTAGTAGCTTGACAGTTCGTTGGTCATAAAGTTGGTCATTGTTGAAGTAGCCAGAACGAAATCATAGCTGTCGTAGGCTTCTTCCGTCTTTCTTGCCATGTCGTTCAAGGCGACCATCATGTACTGATCCACCGGTTCGAGCTCTTCGTAATCGACCAGATCGGCTTTGGTGAAATCTTCTTTGTTGATGTTGCCCAGCATGAAACGGAAAGTATTTCTGATCTTACGGTACTGATCGGATACCTGTTTCAGGTTGGAATCGCCGATCCTCATGTCGGCCTTGAAGTCTTCCGAAGAAGCCCAGAGTCTCAGAATATCGGCGCCGTAACGCTTGATGATATCCAGCGGATCGACGACGTTGCCGACCGACTTATGCATCGCCTCGCCCTTGGAGTCGCAGACGTAGCCGTGGGAAAGAACGGATTTGTACGGCGCAACGCCATGTGTCGCAACGGATACGATCAAAGAGGAGTTGAACCAGCCTCTGTACTGGTCGGATCCTTCGAAATACAGGTCGCACGGATAGGAATAGCCTCTGGCGATCAGCTCATTCCAGGAAGAACCGGAATCAAACCAGACATCCATGATGTCGGTTTCTTTTGTGAAGTTTCCGTTTGGTGAAGCCGGATTGGTGTATCCTTCCGGCAGCAGATCTTTTGCTTCCGATTCGAACCAGACGTTCGACCCGTACTGGTCAAACAGTTCTGCGATATGTTCAAAGACATCCGCATCGATGATCGGTGTCTTGTCTTCGTTGTAGATGATAGGGATCGGGACGCCCCAGAGCCTCTGACGGGAGATGCACCAGTCCTTGCGGTCCTTTACCATGTTGGTGAGTCTCAGTTCGCCGAACGAGTTGATCCACTTGACTTCCTTGATCGCTTCCAGCAGCTGCGGCTTGATCTTCTCGATCGATGCGAACCACTGGGTCGTAGCACGGAAGATGACCGGTTTCTTCAGTCTGTCGTCATGCGGATAGGAGTGGGTCACCCATTCGATGTTCATCAGGGAACCCTTGTTTTTCAGGATCTCGATGACATCCTCGTTGGCATCCAGTACGAACTTGCCTTGCAGCTGTTCTCCGGCTTCGGATGTGAAACATCCCTTCTCGTCGACCGGACAGACCGTAGGCAGACCGTATCTTTGCGTGGTATAGAAGTCATCCAGACCGTGACCGCCGGCCGTATGGACACATCCTGTACCGTCTTCATCAGTAACATAGTCGGCCAGACAGATGACGGACTCCTTGTCTTCATAGAGAACGTGATGACAGACTACAGATTCCAGCTGATTTCCCTTGAATGTTTTCAATGTTTCATATTCAGAGATCCCGAACTTCTCCATCAGCTTCTCAGTCAGACTCTTGAGAACGATGAGTTTTCCCTTCTCTGTTTTGACTACCGCGTATTCGAAATCCGGATGCAGCGTGATCGCGACGTTGGCAGGTAGCGTCCAAGGCGTCGTCGTCCAGATGACGAACTTCTCATCGCCTTCCAAAACGCCCTTGCCGTCCTTGACATCGAAAGAGACATAGATGGTCGCATCCTTGCGGTCGAAATAGACGATCTCGGAATCGGCTATGGCCGTTTCCTGATACGGAGACCAGTAGATCGGCTTGAGACCCTGGAAGATCATTCCATCCAGTGCCATCTTCGCAAAACAGCGGATCTGTCTTCCTTCAAACTCTTTATTCAACGTAATGTAAGGATGTTCATAATCGCCGATTTGTCCCAGTCGCTTTTCCGTAGCCATCTGCTGGGCGATCTGCTGATGGGCATATTCCTCACACTTCTCCCTGAATTCCTTTGCAGAGACCTGTTTCCGATTGACACCGAGCTTCTGGATCGCATTCTCGATAGGCAGACCGTGGGTATCCCACCCCGGGAAAAACGGCGTATAATATCCCAGCATCGCCTTGGATCTGACGATGATGTCCTTGATGATACGGTTCATGGCCGTACCGGCATGCAGGTTGCCGTTGGCATAAGGCGGACCGT
Source organism: Erysipelotrichaceae bacterium (assembly GCA_017620435.1). Classification (GTDB taxonomy): domain Bacteria; phylum Bacillota_I; class Bacilli_A; order Erysipelotrichales; family Erysipelotrichaceae; genus Colivicinus. The sequence continues at coordinate 333 of JAFZQL010000014.1, read as the reverse complement.
CATGCAGAACAAAAGGCGTCTTCCCTTCGTTCTTTTTCAGGATCTTATGATAATGGTCGTCCTCTTCCCATTTCTGCAGGATATCAGGTTCCTTGCTTGGAAGATTGCCTCTCATCTCAAATTCCGTATTCGGCATGTGCAATGTGTCTTTGTATTCCATCTGTCTCTCCTTCTTCATATTAAAAAGGTGCTACCAAAGGTCGCTGTCAAAGCGAGGTACCACCTTCATTTTTTTCTCAAACTCTTAACGCGAGCAACGCTGATACTTTTTCTATCAGAGCTCATAAGTGATTCCCGTAAAAGCGTGTACTGACTTTCACCAGCCGTCAGCTC
>JAFZQL010000125.1 GCA_017620435.1 Erysipelotrichaceae bacterium | reverse complement strand
CCACTTGACTCTCCGGACTTCTTCTTCCTGAAGCTTCAGATCGTTAAGGTCGATGTTTCTTGTCAGGACATACATGTCGTCGAAACCCTGAGGAAACGAGATTGTCATTGCCGGTCTTTCGTTTGAAAAATCGATCTTCAGCCCGAGCTCTTCCAGCGTTTCCCGTTCGATCGCTCTCCCGGAATCATCTCCCGAGACTGCGCTTCCTCCTACCGTGATGTCCCACATGTTCGGCCATCCGTCCTTGAACGGCTGACGCTGCTGTATCAGCATCTCTCCTTTTGTATTAAACAGGCACAGATGGACGACGATGCGGTACATGCCTTCCGGCTGTTTCTCTCCTCTGACCATTGTCTGACCTGTTCCGGTTCTGTCTTTCGTATACAGATCCCACAGTTCCATCTAGTAGTTCCTCCAGTCGTAGACGATCAGGTTGACTTTATCCTTGTTGTACATAAGATCATAGTAGGCCTGTTCGCAGTCCTTCGGATCGATCACTTTGCTGATGAGCCTGGAGATATCGATATCCTTATTGCAGATCAGTTCACAGACTTTCCGCAGGTTGTTTTCCAGAGAATCGTTGGATCCGGATACGGCTTCTACCGGAGTGGTGTTGTTGAAAGCACCTTTCACAGTCAGGTTTTTCATGTGGATCATAGACAGTAGCGGTGTAATGTCGCATTCATAGGACTGTCTCGGGGATCCAAGCAGGATGACTTCCCCGTAGTTTACGGTGTTTTCTACGCAGTGGATAATTACCGGAGAGAGTCCGGTCACGTCGATGCTGATATCGAATGCTTTCTGCAGGAATTCTTTCGGATCTTGTGCACAGACCGTCTTTTCGATTCCCATTGATTTCGCCAGGTCACATCTTTCCTGTACCGGATCGATGCCCGTGACATCGCAACCCAGCTTTTTATACATGCAGGCGACCAGAATGCCGATGTTGCCTAAACCGAATACGCCGACGCGGCTGCCCAGTCTGACGCTGCTGAGATTGACACCCTGTATTGCCACCAGCAGCAGGTTGATAGCCGTCGCTTCGATCGGATCGATATCCTGAGGGAGTCTGAAGATCAGCGGTCCCTGAACCAGATTTCCGTGTGTTCTTCTGACCAGCGAAGCGTGCGGTGCATTCACAAAGACCAGGTCTCCCTTTTCTGCCTTGATGTCCTTGCCTTTTTCCAGTACTCTTCCGACCATGCAGTAACCAGGCCTGACCGGATAAGAAAAACCCTTCTTCAGGCCGAAGGCCCGGGACAGTTCCGTTCCCGAGGAAATCATGGAATACTCAGCTTTGATCAGCGCTTCATTGTCATTCAGATCTTCTGTCGGGATTTCTTCTTCATTCAGATGCGACTCGCCGATACCGGTCAGTTCCACATAATAGTTTTTCATTTTAGTCCTTTCTGTCATAGGCACTCATTTCTACGCCCGTATCTTTGACGTAGAGCGTGTCCGGAAGTTTTCTGACAAGGTGATATACATAAAGGTCTCCGGCGCAGCCTGAGATGTGCGTGATCTGCAGGAAGATCAAAGGCCAGTACAGAGTCTTGTGAAACAGCAGCAGAAGTATCGTAAAGACGACTGTCCAAAGGATAAACGGAGCCAGCGTGATGACGATGTAGCTGTTGCGGGAGAAGTAGACTTTCGAGCTTCCCGCATAGGCATAGATGCCGGTGAAACCGAAATCCACTTCCTTACCTCCGTAGTGTTTCATGACAACGCCGTGGGTCAGCTCATGCAGGACGATGTAGACAAAGAAGGCGACGATCGTCACTCCGGTGACGACCAGATCAAGTTCTACGCCATTCATCAGATCCAGATGTCTGATCAGAAAAGCCGGAATAAACAATATAGTATAAATCAGCAATGCCAGTCCGTTTACTTTCAGGGCCGTCTTCTTGTCTTTCTGCAGGTCCACATGGAGGACTTCTTCATAATTCTCAGGCAGTTTCTGAATGCAGTTCATCCTGTTCTCCTTCAATGAAACCGAAATGGATCAGGGCTTTCGTAAACCCTTCATCCGAAATATCTTCCGCGATATAATCCGCCGCATCCTTGCATTCTCTTTGACCGTTGCCCATGGCAATACCCAGTCCGGCTTTCTGCAGCATGTCTACATCGTTGTAGCTGTCGCCGAAGGCACAGATGTTTTCTTTCGCTATCCCGTATTTCTCAGCGATCTTCAGCATGCCTTCGCCTTTGCTTGTTCCCTTAGGAGAGATTTCTCCGCCGAAAGGAAGCAGGAAGCAGCTCTCTTCCCTGGCGATTCCGATCACTTCTTCCCTGAGACTTCCTGTCGCATAGTAGAGGAACTGCACCACTTTCTCTCCATCGTACTTTTTAACTTCGGGGATCATCCTGTACAGCTTGTAGAACAGGGCTTCCTTGTCTTCATCGTGACGGTTCAGATACCCTCCTCCGTCATCGGTACAGTAGCGGTAAGGAATGCCGTTCTCATCAAAGAAAGAAACGATCCTGTCGGTGTTTTCCTGCTTCAGATAGAAAACTTTACAGTCTTTCTTGTTCCGGATATAAGCGCCGTCCAGCAGGCACAGTTCATCCATCAGATCCAGCATTTCCTGCGGAACGTTGTACAGTTCTTCGTAGGAACGTGAAGTATTCAGACACAGGATCATTCCCTTGTCCTTCAGGGCTTTCAATGAGCGGATCGTCATCTCGCTGATCCGTCCCATCTTATGATCAAACAGGGTGGAATCCAGATCGAACGCAAACATCTTCATATCGTAACTGTCTTCTTCGATGATCTTCAAATCGATCAAAGCATCATAGAGTCCTCCGTCTTCAATGGATTTTCTGCAGATGTAGTCGGCGCAAGCCTTGGTGTTGTCCTTGGCATCATCGGTGGCGATTCCGATTCCGGCCATTTCCAGCATCACATCGTCGTTGATGCCGTCTCCTGCCGCCACGATCTCGTCGGTCGTAAAAGAATAGACCTGACAGAACTTCAGCAGCCCAAAACTCTTGTCCACCAGTGAAGCGCAGATATTCCCGGAATTGCCCCATTTCGAGATCAGAGCTCCCGGATTGATCGCGTCGATGTCCTTGATCTTGTCTTCAGGCGCCTCAAAATAGAACAGGTTCGTGATCTGTTCATCCTCGTACTCCTTGAACTTGACATTGCCTCCGGCAAGCCTGAGATACTTGCCCTTGTTGACTTTGTCTACATCACCCCAGAAATAAAGATCTCCGTTGATGTCGGAATAATCGTAGCTGATCTTGTTTTCTTCGAAGAACTTCGTATATCTTCTGGCATCCTCTAAAGGGATGGTATAACTCTTGAAGTATTCATTATCGACGACCGTCGTCGCACCTGTTCCCACGATCTTACAGTCGATGCGGTCCAGCAGTTCTTCCGGTACTTCCAGCATCTCCGCCGCCACTCTGGATGTGCAGATCCCGATCTTGATCCCCTTTGCGCGCAGCTTGTCTAAAGCCTTCAGCGTAGCCTTGGGAACCGCATGCAGCTCATGGGAATACAGTGTATCGTCAATATCAAACAAAGCGCCTTTTATCATGTCTTTATCTTAACATAAAATCAGGGTCACCCCTTCTCTCATGTATAATGGAATTATGATAAACGGTACACTCATCGAGATCTGCATCGGCAATATCCAGGATGCGATCAAAGCCGCTTCCTATCCGATCGACAGAATAGAGCTCAACAGCGCTCTGGAACTGGGCGGTCTTTCTCCTTCTCTGGAAACGATCAGGTCACTGAAAGAAATGATCGAGGTGCCACTGTGCTGCATGTGCAGGCCGAGAGGCGGAGATTTCTGCTACAGCGAAGTGGAATATCAGACGATGCTGAAGGACGCGGAGGGAATGCTGAAGGCGGGAGCCGACGGGATCGTCTTCGGTTTTCTGAATGCAGACAGAACGATAAATCTGAAACGTACCGGGATGATGAGCGATCTGATCCACTCCTATCATAAAGAAGCGGTATTCCATAAGGCGTTCGATGAAACGGATGATCCGGACCGGTCTGTCAAAGAACTGATCTCCTGCGGCATTGATAGAATACTGACCAGCGGGAAGGCCGTCTATCCGGATATCCTGAAGGGATGTGAAATCCTTCATGATCTGCATGAGAAATATCATGATCGGATCTCTCTGCTTCCGGGAGGAGGCGTCAGGATCGAAAACATTCAGGATGTCTTAAGGATATCGGAGTGCGGGCAGGTCCACATGACTTCGAAAAGACAGGCAGAAGGCGGATTCCTTGAACTAGATGAAGTTCAGCTGAAAGAGATGCTGAAACGAATCGAAACGATGTAACTAAAAAAGAACGTTGCCGTTCTTTTTTTATATTCTCGGTTCGTAGGTAAATCCTTCTCCGTTGATATCTTTCGCTTCGGATATGATGACGAATGCGGTCGGATCGTGTCTGTCGATAATCTCCTTCACGGCACTGTACTGATCATCCGATACGATGACCAGCAGCATTTTCTTTCTGTTCCCCGTATAGCCTCCGGTTACATCAAAAACCGTAGAACCTCTTTCGATGATCCCGTGAATATCCGCGGCGATCTCTTCGTACTTGTCGGAAATGATTTCAAACTTCTTGGCCTGAATACCGCCGTAGATGCTCATCGTTTTCTCCAGAGCGATTGAAGTCAGAATGACCGAGATCATTCCGATCAGTACGCTGTTGAGCCCATAGATGAACAGACCTGCCAGTACGGTGATCGAGTCCATGATCATGACGACAGTGGATACTTTGATGTGGAAGTACTTCTCGGCGATCAGCGCCAGAGCGTCTGTTCCTCCTGATGAGCCGCCGTTTCTGAACATGATGCCCATCGATACGCCACCCATCAGTCCGCCGTACAGACTCGCCAGCAGCGGATCCACGTGATATTCCGGAAGCAGCCTGGTAACGCTCAGCAGTGCGAACGGATAAGAAACCGAATAGATCAAAGTATTCAGGAAGAATTCTTTTCCCAGCAGAACGCTTCCCAGGACAAACAGGAAAGTATTCAGAATAATAGTCAGGTAATCTTCGCTAATCGGTATAAAATCCGTCAGCAGTGAAGTAATTCCCGCAACACCTCCGGTCAGTATCCTTTCGGGTAAAATAAAAAGACCTACAGAGAGAGCGAATATAAATGTACCCAGTTCGATCATCAGGATCTTCTTGATTCTTTTCATATCTGTCTTATCAATCGTCTGAAGAAATTATAACATATCGGTCTATAATAGAAGTATGAATGGGGGGCAATCATATGAAACAATTCCTGAAAGAATTTAAAGAATTTGCGTTAAAGGGCAACGTCATGGACATGGCTGTCGGTGTGATCGTCGGCGGCGCTTTCTCTTCGATCGTTACGGCCTTGACCGACAACATTCTGAATCCGATCATCGCCTGCTTCGGCGGTACAGAAGTCGGTCTGGTGACGAAACTGGGCAATACCGGTCAGGTCATCGACTGGGGTGCGTTCATTACAGCCGTCATCAACTTCCTGATCATGGCTTTCGTTCTGTTTACGATCCTGAAAGCCATCAACAAGATCACAAGTCTGGCCAAGAAGGAAGCGGATGAAGCTCCTGTTGAAGAACCGGAGCCGTCCGATGAAGTCAAGCTACTGACTCAGATCGCGGAACAACTCAAGACACTGAACAAAAAATAGAAAGGAAGGGAAACCTTCCTTTTCCAATCCCTTTTTCATTCTGTTCTGTAATATAATTGAAATATCTGAAAAGGAAGAAACTAATGGAGATCTCGTTAAGAAACAGAACTGTTCTGATTACCGGAGGAGCATCCGGCGCAGGAAAAGCCGTCGTCAAAGAGTTTGCGAAAACCGGAGCGGATATCGCTTTTACCTACAACCGTTCCACACCGGATGAACTGCTGAAAGAACTGGCCGATATCAGGATCAGAGGCTATCGCTTTGATCAGGGCGATCTGAGCCAGATCGATGAACTTGTAAGCACGGTCATGAGAGACTTCGGGCATATCGATGTTCTGGTAAACAACGCCGGCATCTATCCTGCCCGTTCTTTAGATGCCATGACGGAAAAGGATTACGACGACATGATGAACATCAATGCCAAAGGTGTTCTCTTCTTAAGCAGAGCAGTCTCCAGGGTCATGAAACAGGGCTCCATCATCAACATTTCTTCCATCAATGCTGTCAATCCCGCAGGCAAACTGATCCACTACGGTATGTCCAAGGCTGCCGTGGAAATGGGAACCAGATGTCTGGCCTATGAATTGGGTCCGGATATCCGCGTCAACTGCATCGCTCCGGGTCTGATCTACAAGGAAGGACAGGAGAAGTTCATTCCGGGATGGAGTGAAAACTATCAGGAAAGATCCGCGCTGCATCGTCTTGTCGATCCTGCGGAAGTCGGAAAAGCCGCCGTCTTCTTTGCGTCCGATCTCTCCAGCGCCATAACCGGACAGATCCTGACCGTGGACTGCGGGGTGAGTCTGGCGCCTTACTTCTTCAATGAAGTGGAGGATGAATAGATGACGAAGGAAGATGTACTGAAAAGGCTCGATCTCAAACCCCTGATCGGCGAAGGAGGATTTGTCAAGGAGTGTTTCCGCGGAGATACGGTCAACGGCAGAGAACGCTACAGCACGATCTATTACCTGCTGACACCGGACTGCTGCTCCGTGATGCATAGACTGGACGCCGATGAGGTGTGGTACTACCACGACGGTCCGCCGCTTGAGATGCTGCTGATCTACGAGGATCACGAGGAAGTGAAATACCTGGGCAAGGATCTGCTCAAAGGCGAGCGGCCGCAGATTCTGGTGCCGAAAGGCGTCTGGCAGGGTTGCCACATGGCATATGACGGGGAATACACTTTAGTCTCCACTTCGATGTCTCCTGCCTATAATGAAAAAGGGTTCACAGTTGGAACCTATGAAGAACTGAAAGATAAAACGCAACATCAGGACCTGCTAAAGAAACTCTGCGGCAGACCGGAGTACCGATAGGAGAACAACATGTCAAGAATGAGAGGAATGGGACCAAGAGGGTTCCTGACAGAAGAAGAAAAGCAGAATGCGCCGAAGATCACCAAGGAACTGATCTTCAGGATCCTGAAGTATCTGAAACCTTACTGGTTCCAGCTTTTAATCGTGTTTGCGATCATCATCCTGTCTTCGGTGATGGGTCTTCTGCCTTCGCTGATCACGGCCCAGATCATCGATAAAGCCATCCTGGGCAAGGATTTTGAACTGCTGATCAAGCTGGTCATTCTGGCGATCATCACGCTGGCGGCATCCAACATCGTCGGTGTCTTCGAATCTTACATCAACAGCTGGATCTCCCAGAGGATCGTCTACGACATGAAGAATGAGATGTTTGAACATCTCCAGGCCATGCCGCATTCTTTCTTTACATCCGAGAAACAGGGCGATATCATCACCCGGATGAATTCCGATATTTCCGGCGTTTCTTCGGTCATCAGCATGACCCTGACCAATATCGTCTCCAATGTATGTACGGTCATTACGACCATCGTAGCCCTGTTCAACATCGATGCCAAGCTGTCGATCATCGGCATCCTGGTCATTCCTTTACTGGTACTGCCGACCAAGTCCGCCGGCAAGAACCGCTGGCAGCTGCTTTCCGAATCCCAGGCCAAGAATGATGAACTGAACGATATCATCAACGAATCTCTGTCCGTTTCCGGATCGCTGCTGATCAAGCTGTTTACCCAGGAAAAACAGATCAACGAAAAGTTCCGCAAGACCAATAAGGAAGTCACCGCTCTACAGACCAGGGAATCAAGAGCCGGAAGCTGGTTCCGTGTCATCATGGGTATCTTCACCAATCTCGGACCGCTGCTGATCTATCTGGCAGGCGGCTATCTGATCATCAAGCTCAACGATACAGCCATCACCGTCGGTACGATCACCGCTACCGTCAATATGATCAACAGACTCTACCGTCCGGTAGAATCCCTGCTGAACGTATCGGTCGACCTGACCCGTTCCATGGCGCTGTTTACCAGAATATTCGGCTATCTGGATATGATCCCGAGTGTCAGAAACCAGAACGTCGTCATCAAGCCTTCTTTCGCCAAGAAGACGGATATCAGTTACGAGGATGTGGAATTCTACTACTCCGAAGATGTTCCGCTGATCAAGCATCTTTCCTTCTTTGTTCCAACGGGAAAGATGTATGCGATCGTAGGTCCTTCCGGATCAGGCAAGTCGACGGTCGTCAACCTGCTTCCGCGTCTCTACGACGTCAAAAGCGGTGCCGTCAAGATCAACGGCAGCGATGTGCGCAACATCGATCTGACTTATCTGCGTTCCAACATCGGCATGGTCACGCAGGAAGCCTACATGTTCAACGGAACGATCAAAGAAAACCTCCTGTTCGCCAAAGCCAATGCGACCCAGGAAGAGATCGAGAACGCCTGCAGGATCGCCAATATCCACGACTTCATCGTTTCCCAGCCGGATGGCTACGATACCCAGGTAGGCAACCGCGGTCTGAAACTCTCCGGAGGAGAGAAACAGAGACTGTCCATCGCCAGAGTCATCCTGAAGGATCCGAAGATCCTGATCCTGGATGAAGCAACTTCCGCGCTGGACTCCATTTCCGAGAGCTCCATTCAGAACGCTTTGGATGTTCTGATGAAAGGCCGTACCTCGATCGTCATCGCGCACCGTCTGTCAACCATTTTTATGGCCGACAAGATTCTGGTCATCTCCGATGGAAGGATCGTCGAAGAAGGACAGCACGAAGAACTGATCGCCATGAACGGCGTCTACAAGCAGCTTTACGAAACGCAGTTCCGTAAGGTCATTGAAATGGAAAGCGGTAAATAAAAAACAAAGGCCTTCATCAAGAAGGCCTTTTATATGTTTATTCGAATTCGATCTGACCGTCATCCGTCATTGCTTTGACTCTGGCCAGTACTTCTACTTGATAGCCAAGATCTTTGATCCGCTGTTCGCCCGGCTGATAGGTCTTGCAGACGACGGAGCCGCATCCTGCGACTTCCGCCTTGGCTTCCCTGCACAGGTCGATCATCGCATGCATCGCCTCGCCGTTCGCCAGGAAATCATCCAGGATCAGAACTCTTTCTCCTTCTTTCAGATAGTCTTTGGCTACGGAAATGGTATAGTCGACGTTTCTGGTATAGGAGTGTTCCTTTGCCTGATAGGCATCTTTCGACATGTTGGAAGCTGCCGTCTTTTTCGCGAAAACGACCGGGATGTATCCGAAACATCTTGACGTTGCCGTGGCAATCGCAATGCCGCTGGCTTCGATGGTCAGGATCTTGTCCGGCCGCCTATCTTCGAACAGGCGGTGGAATTCCGCTCCGATCTCATCCATCAGTTCTACATCGATCTGATGGTTCAGAAAACTGTCGATCTTCAGAATGTCTCCCGGAAACACCTTTCCGTCCTTGATGATTCTTTCTTCCAGTAGTTTCATATTCTTATCTCCTTATTCTATCTCCAGCGACAGGCCTGTTCCTGTCTCCTGAATTTCCATTTCCTTGGCCAAAGCGATTTTGGCTTTCAAAGAAACGCAGTGGCACGGATACAGATTTTTGATCTTCTGTTTCTTCAGATGTTCTACCGTGCGGTTCAGGCGTTCTCCTTCTTTGAGAAGATGGAATCCGCCGATGACGCCTGTGACCTTGTCTGTTCCGGTCACCTTCTTTGCATATTCAATGATGTTGCAGATGCCGCTGTGGGAACATCCGGTAATGATGAAGATGCCGTTCTTTCCTTTGTATACCAGAGCGGAATCATCCAGAATAAAATCGTCTTCTCCTTCTACCGTTTTTCCGATCGGTATCCTCTTTTCAAAAGCGCAGGTGACAGGGATCTCTCCCAGATAGATGAGATCCCTGCTGACCTCATAGGCTTCTTTGGTAAGATGCAGACGGCACTTTTCATCAAGCTCTTTGACAGATAACGGTGAAGAGATCGTTCCTGTTTCATCTTCCCGGTAAATGAAAGTATCCGGATGGGCGATGACTTCTACATCTCTTTTCTCTCTCAGATAATAGGCAAGTCCTCCCGTATGGTCGTTGTGGCCGTGGGAAAGAACGATCTTGTTCACACGATCCAGGTCTATCTCCATCTTCTTCGCGTTTCTCATGAAGACATCGGAATAACCGGTATCGAACAGGATGCGGTCCTCCCCGTTCTCCAGATAAAAACAAAGCGCCGGTTCTCCCAGATAGTACTGATCGATGAATGTATTGTTGTCGCAGAGAACGGTCAGTTTCATACCTGTATTGTAGCATTCTTCCCTGAGATAAAACAGACGGCATTCTATGAATGCCGTCTTTGTCTGTTAGATGTCTTTGCCGTTGTTGGCAATGGTCTCTTTGTACCAGTAAAAACTCTTTTTCTTTCTTCTGGCCAGATCTCTCAGATCGTGTTCATCGCGGTTGACATAAACAAAACCGTAGCGTTTCGAGAAACCGGAGTGACCGGAAATCAGATCCATGAACGACCAGGTACAGAATCCGATGAATTCAACACCCAGATTCATTGCCTCTTTCACATTGTGGATGTGTCTGCTCAGATAATCGATGCGGTCATCATCTTCCAGGATGCCTTCTTGAGGCCATTCTTCTTTGTTGCCAAAACCGTTCTCTGTGATCAGCATAGGCAGATGATATCTCTCCCATAACAGTCTGGCAGAGCATTGTAGACCGATGTCGTCGATCTCCCAGCCCCAAAGTGTCGCTTTGAGATTTTCATTCTTTACAACCTGATAGATACCGGCCTCCTTACTCGGGAGAAGCTTGAATTCGATATCGCCTATCTCATGATCCTCATCCAATGGATTTGCGGAAATACTCTCGGAATAGTAGTAGTTGAAAGCCAGCAGATCCGGCCGGTTCTCTTTCATCAGTTCCATGTCCCCTTCAAGGAT
>JAFZQL010000124.1 GCA_017620435.1 Erysipelotrichaceae bacterium | reverse complement strand
TGTTTCATCTGCTAAAGCAAAGAAAAACCCCTGTTAGCTGAGCTTTACAGGGGTTATGTTTTTAAAACCTACTAAGCTTCTTTTACGCGAGCTTTCAGATTCGCAAATCTTCTTTCCGCATCCTTGCGGGCTTTCTCGTATAATGCGGCAGCCTGCTCAGGATTGACCTTGGTAAGGTTGTTGTATCTTGCTTCGTCCATCAGGAAGTCCTGGAACTTATCGAAATCAGGTGTCTTGTAATCGATCGTTAGAGGAGATTCTTCGTTACGCGGATCATATCTGTATAACGTGACATAACCGCATTCGACAGCCTGTTTCTGAACGACCTGCTGTTTGGACAGACCGCCCTTGATGCCGTGCAGTTCACATGGGCAGTATGCGATGATCAGCGAAGGACCGTTGTAGCTTTCCGCTTCTTTCAAAGCCTTGATTGCCTGGATCCTGTTGGCACCCATGCAGACAGAAGCGACATAGACATGGCCGTAGCTCATAGCGATCTGGCCCAGGTCTTTCTTTGCTACTGCTTTACCGCCAGCAGCGAACTGGGCGATGGAAGCAGCCTGTGAAGACTTGGATGACTGACCGCCGGTGTTGGAATAGACTTCTGTATCGAGAACCAGAATATTGACATTCAGGTTGTTGGCGATAACATGATCTAGTCCGCCGTAGCCGATATCGTATGCCCATCCGTCGCCGCCCACAATCCATACAGAGTTGGATACGAGATCTCTTACTTCTTCAGCGAGTACATGTACATCTTCGCATGCAGACTTGCCGGAGAGTTCACCGATCTTGCCTGCGAGTTTCTTTTCTTCAACTCTGTTGCCGTTGATCTTGAGATATTCTTCAAACAGAGTCTTCAGTTCCGGTTCAACCTTATCCAGGTTGTCTTCCATGACTTTCAGCAGAACTGCCTTCTTGTAGTTCTTAGCAAGTGCCATACCGTAACCGTATTCGGCGTTGTCTTCAAACAGTGAGTTCGCCCATGCGATACCGTTTCCGTCTTTATCCGTTACAAACGGAGTAGATGGCGTAGATCCGCAATAGATGGATGAACATCCGGTGGCATTCGCTACCAGCATGTCAGGTCCGAACAGCTGAGATACCAGTCTGTAGTAAGGAGCCTCGCCGCAGCCAGGGCATGATCCAGGAACTTCAAAGTAAGGCTTCAGGAACTGCGTTCCTTTCGGCGTATCGTTTACCAGATCGGCCTTGTATTCAGTCTCGTTGAACAGATAGTCGGCTAATGGAGCTTCGTTCATCAGAGAGTGAACGTCTACCATTTCCAGAGCCTTGTTTCCGCCCTTACCCGGACATTCAGCAGCACAAAGACCGCAGCCTACACAGTTGTCAGGAGATACCTGTACTCTGAACTTGTAGTTTTCGGCACCCTTGCCCATGGCCTGAATCGTTTCAAATGCCATTGGAGCGTTCTTGATTTCTTCTTCTGTCAGAGCAAACTGTCTGATCGTAGCATGCGGACATACGAAGGAACAGAAGCCGCACTGGATACAGTTTTCCGGATTCCATTTCGGAACGAAGGAAGCGATATTTCTGTGCTCGGCATAAGAAACATTGTTTCTCATTGTACCGTCAAGTACACCGTATTTCGTGAAGGCAGATACAGGCATATCGTAACCGGATAATGTATCGAATCCCTGTACGAATTCATCGAAGTAATCGTCGCCTGTCTTTTCAACAGCGAATCTGGAAGGAAGTTCAGCCCATTCCGGTTTGACTTCGATCTCAACAAGACCTGCTTTACCGGCATCGATAGCTTTCCAGTTCATTTCAACAACATCATCGCCCTTCTTGCCGTAAGACTTCTTGGCAGCTGCTTTCATCAGATCCAGAGCCTTGTCGTATGGCATAATCTGTTCATTCAGAGCGAAGAAGGCAGACTGTAAAGTCGTGTTGGTTCTTCTGCCCATACCGATCTCGGTACAGATCTTGGTGGCATTGATGATATAGAATTTCGCATGCTTTTTGGCAAGCTGAACCTTCATTCTGTTCGGCAGATAGTCTTCGATCTTTTCCGGTTCAATTGTCGTATTCAGCAGGAATGTACCGCCGTCCTTTAAGCCTGAAAGCATGTCGTATTTCAGCACGTAGGAATCCAGCGAGCAGGAAACGAAGTCGGCATTGTTTACATAGTAAGTGCTTCTGATCGGATCAGGTCCGAATCTCAGGTGAGATCTCGTAACACCGCCGGCTTTTCTTGAGTCGTACTGGAAATAAGCCTGCGCATACTGGTCGGTATTGTCGCCGATGATCTTGACGGAGTTCTTGTTAGCACCTACGGTACCGTCTGAACCTAAGCCCCAGAACAGGCATGAAGTATATGTGCCGTCGATCTTGAAGTCAGGATCAACATCCAGAGACAGATGAGTTACATCATCGTTGATGCCGATCGTGAATTCTTCTTTTGGAGCATCTTTAGCCAGCTCATCATAAACAGCCTTGATCTGGTTTGGAGCAGTATCCTTGGAAGCGATACCGTATCTGCCGCCGATCAGCTTGATGTCTGTATCTTTCAGAACGCTTAATACATCCAGATACAGCGGTTCTCTCGTACCGATTTCCTTTGTTCTATCCAGAACAGCGATCTTCTTGACTGTCTTAGGAAGAACATTGAACAGGTATTTTGCGGAGAACGGTCTGTACAGATGTACGGAAATAACGCCGATCTTTTCGCCTTTTGCGGTTAAAGCATCGATTACTTCCTTAATCGTCTCAACAACAGAACCCATCGCAACGATAACTCTTTCAGCATCCGGTGCGCCGTAATAGGTAAACGGCTTGTAGTCTCTGCCTGTATGTTCAGAGATCTTCTCCATATAGGATGCTACGATATCAGGAACCTTTTCGAAATGTTCATTCTGTGCTTCTCTTGTCTGGAATACGACGTCATCGTTTTCAGCTCCGCCTCTTGTAACGGCATTGCCATGCGGATTCAAAGCATTTGCCTTGAATTTCTTGACAGCATCCATATCCAGCAGAGATTTCAGATAGTCATAATCCATGACTTCAACTTTCTGGATTTCATGAGATGTTCTGAAACCGTCAAAGAAATGAAGGAACGGAACACTTGCCTTGATTGCAGCCAGGTGAGCTACACCTGCAAGATCCATTGCTTCCTGTACGGAATTCGAACAAAGCATGCAGATGCCTGTCTGACGGGCAGCGTAGATATCTTCATGATCGCCGAAGATGGATAAAGCAGAAGTTGCAAGCGCTCTGGCGGCTACATGTACAACACCAGGAAGCAGTTCTCCTGCCCACTTGTACATGTTTGGAATCATCAGTAAAAGGCCCTGTGATGCAGTAAATGTTGTAGCTAAGGCACCGCCCTGTAAAGTACCGTGAACGGCACCGGCAGCACCTGCTTCAGACTGCATTTCGGCTACTTTTACGATATTGCCGAAGATGTTTGTTCTCTTGGCTGTTGCCCATGCATCTACTACTTCTGCCATCGTTGAAGACGGAGTAATAGGATAGATTGCAGCAACATCAGTAAAAGCATACGCGCAATGGGCGGCAGCTGTATTGCCATCCATTGATTGGAAAATTTTTTCCATAATAAAAGTCTCCTCCTATGCGTTTTCATTATCTCACAAAGAAAGAGACTTTTGAATATCGTTTTTTTAGTTTGTCTGTTTACTTACGATATATACTTTGATCGGTGTTGAGATCGGATAATTACCGGCAGAATACGATTCATTTCCATCTACGGTTATCTTTACAATCTGTCCTACTCTAAGATCGGAAGTGGTTTCAACGAAAGAAAGATTTGTAAATGCCGATAGATAGTTCTGCATTTTTTCTTTTGTCTGCTGATAGGTATCTCCTGCCTCGTAATAATTCGGTCTCATGATATAGGCAGTCTGTTCTTCCGGTGCAGGTCCAAGCGATAAACCGTATCTGATCCTTTCATTCGGTTCATAGGTTCCGGAGCCGTGCCAGACGACGTTTCCTTTCGTTACGGAATCCGAATATTCATCTTTTGACGGATCATGGTAAGGATCCAAGGAAAGAGACATGGTAATGCTTTCGAATTCACTGACTGTTTTACCGACGTACTGACCCTTTGTGATCACGATATCCTGCTGCGGTGTTTCCTGTTTTCCTAAAGAGACCTTGTATGAAACGGAATTGCCGATATTGTACTCTCCTGCTATATAGGAAATGATCGTTCCTTTCGGATAAGTATCCGAGTATTCTTCTTCAGATTTGTTCGGAACAAGGCCGAGACTTAGGATATACTGTCTGAACTCCGATTCCGTTTTGCCTTCATACCCGCTGCTTACAGTCACTTTTCCTTCCGATCCCTGAGATCCTAATGATAAGCCGTATCGGATCTTCTCATTCGGTTCATAGGTTCCGGAGCCGTGCCATACGATATTTCCTTTTGTTACGGTATCTGAATATTCATCTTTGGACGGATCATGGTAAGGATCTAGTTTCAGCGATTTAACAGCATTTTCAAAATCGAATACTGTTTTTCCGACATACTGGCCTTTCGTAATGATGATTTCGTCATCATCCTGAGAACTGTCTTTTTTTCCTAAAGATAGACCGTACCTGATTCTTTCATTCGTTTCGTAATAACCGGAGCCGTGCCATACGATATTTCCTTTCGTTACAGTATCGGAGTATTCATCTTTAGATGAATCATGGTATGGATCGAGTTTCAAGGCTTTTACAGCCGTTTCGAATTCATTTACGGTTTTCCCTTTGTACTTGTCTTTTTCGATATAGATATCTTCATCCTGCGAACTTTCCTTTTTGCCTAGAGACAGTCCGTAGTTGAAAGTTTCATCCTTTTCATATGTTCCTGAACCGTGCCATACGATCAGGCCTTTTGCGACTGTCTGAGAATAAGCATCTTTTTCTTTATTGTGGTTCGGCTTTAAACCGAAATTATTTGCAATAGAAATCAGTTCATTTTCTGTTTTTCCGATATAATCGCCTGCCTGGATGACGATACGGTCGCCTTTGTTTCCTAAAGAAAGACCATAGTTAAACGTTTCTCCTTCCGTATATGTGCCGGAGCCGTGCCACACGATCTTTCCTTCTGCGATAGAACTGCTGTAATCATCTCTTGCACTGTTGTGATTCGGTCTTAATCCAAGTTCCTTTGCTTTCGCTTCAAACTGGCTTACCGTAAGATTCAGATATTCACCGGATTTTACTTCTATCTTTCTTTCATCGTTTTCACTTCCTTTTGAAATATAGACGATGATTTCGGTATCTTTACTTATGGATTCCGGTGCATTGATTCTGATGACGTTTCCTTTTTTGACTTTATCATTTTCTTCTTCGATGAAGGTGACGTTGGTCAGTCCGTTATCATTGATCCATCTCTCGATATCCGTTTTATTCGTGTCATTATCGATTACCGGAAGACTGATCGCTTCAACGATGCCTGTCGATATCCTGATGATCAGTGTATCTTTCATTTTATTTCCGGCATTGACAGACTGATAGAATACTAGATCTTTGGCGATAGAAGTACTCTCTTCATATTCAATGACGCAAGAATACTCAGGATCAAGAGCTCCGCACCAGGCAAATACTTCTTCTTTGTTTTTGCCTAAAAAATCCGGAACACTTACCGATCTGCTGTCTTGGATAAATCTATAGCCGACGAACAATCCCATGCCGATAACGGCTGTCAGCAATATTGCGAGTAGTATGTTTATTTTTTTCATGAGTTACCTCCTGTCAGTTATCGTTTTCAACTTTCATCATAAGTCTGTATCTGACTGTATCCGTATAATACGATACTTTGAAACCGTTGTTTTCATAGGATTCATAGAGATTGCTGAATCTGTTATCGATCTCAAACAGATCTTCATAAGTTCCGTTTCTGATCCACATAAGGATCCTGTAATCGCCGTTAAGCTGATTTAAATCGATTTTTGCGGAATAGCAGATATAATCCATATTATGGTCCGATTCATAGAAAGCGGCGTAATCAAATGAGCTTGCTTTTGTCTCTGTTTCCATTTCAATAATCTCAGAATCGTTTACAAGATACAGCTGATGATAACCTGCATCGGAATCATAGTCCAGATAGTAGATCATTCCGACGCCTTCAAACACAGCATAATCGCGGCCGTCTTCTGTGACATAGGAAATGCTGTCAATGGTTCCCAAAGAAGATCTCATGGATGGTTTATTAACGGAAGAATAATCAGGATTCAGATGATCAATGTCCATTTCGATCCTGTACCCGTAACGTTCATTCAGCGACAATCTGTAAGATACAGAATCATTTTCTTCATACAGAGAAGAGTATTCAGAAATGGAACACTTCAGCAGCGATTCCGACTTTACAGAATTTCTGATTTCTGTTACTAACCTTAGAATATAGGAACCTTTTTCGAGATTTGAGAAATCATATTCAGCACTGAAGCCGGACCAGGTATAATCATGCCCGTCATTGATGTTGTACCAGCTTACATTCTC
>JAFZQL010000123.1 GCA_017620435.1 Erysipelotrichaceae bacterium | reverse complement strand
TTCTTCATTTGCAACTATTTTTAGTTGTAAATGCATTAATACATTCTGCTTTCATTATCTTTGATTAGAAAGGAGTTACTTTCTCATGTTTTGATCTTTTTTTTATCGTGGAAAATGATAAATCTGTGGAAATAGGCTATAAAAAACAACAGCTGTTATTTCAACCAACAAGAAGCTGTTGTTTCACATGCACTGCAATGACGGCAGATAATGCCGATACAAGGAGCGTTGGTTCATATTCTTATATCCATCGGAATGCATGATTAATGCTATCAAAACAAGAATCGAAAGAAAAGATCTGTAGCAATTTGCTACGAGATTCCGGTACGGGCATTTCTTTACAATGTAATAGTATGTTCGACCCTGCCGGCCTTTTCCTGGGAAGCTCTGATCGTAAGCGTATCGCCTTTGTTTCCCTTGACGATCCAGACCAGTTTCTTCCTGGCGGAAGCGCTTTTTTCTGTCGTGATGTTTCCATAGTAGAATACTCCCGTCAGCGTCGAGGAATAGCCCTGCAGCTCTTCGATCTCGGTTTCTTTCTTTCCGCTTAGAGTATTCTCCGCTTCAAGGACAACCTTCACCGGCTTGACGTACTTGTTGAACAAGCCCGTTTTAGTCAGGGCAGTCGAGAGATAGCCCAGGTTGCCGATAACCGCTTCAATGCGGTAGATCCCATCCGAGATCATTTCGCTTTTCACCGTATCGATCGCAAGTCTAGGCAATGCATTAATGAAACGCAGATTAAAACAGGTATCGGCTTCGCATTCCTGTTGCAGGAAGGCTTCCGGCGGATTCTGCTGCGTGAACTTGTAGTTGAAGCCGCCGATCTCGACTTCCCCGAAATCGGGATGCGTTACTTTCTTCCAGCCTGTGTAATACTGCGGAGCGTTCTCTTTGACCCACTTCAGGATCGCTGCGAAACGCTTCAGACTCTCATAGACGTCTTCCTTTTCCGGACCCCATTTCACAGGCATGCCGGCTTTTGTGGCAATATCCCAGAATTCCATCGTATAGGCAGGAATACCTTTGGTCTCAAAGAGCCAGTCATCCAGCGCACCGGAATCGTAGTTCTCCTTGGAACCTAAGAAGGAATCGTAGACATTCAGCGGCTTGTAGCCGAGTTCTTCCTCTCCCATCCTGGCGATGGCTTTCAGGACCTTGATGTCTTCTTCGAAGCTCTTTTGTGATGCCTTTGTTCCGGGCGGATACAGCAGCAGTCCGCCGCTGGTATGACCCAGTGCCGCAGCGCCGATATTGGGATGAGACAGCACAAAATCGGCGATCGCTTTGGTTTCGGGATTGCTTAAAGGATAGACTCCGGCGCCGTCCTGTCTTGGTTCCGGACACCAGCCGTACGGGAAGTTGCGGTTGAAGTCGAGACCCCATTCTTCTTTCTTTACCTTGAGGTTCTCGCTTCCGTCATAAGCTTCCAGCAGACCTTCCGGATAGATGTCGTAGAAGTCCCCGTTTCTATCCCCCGGATTTCTTAGCACCATTAGTTCCTCGTCCTTCGGATCCTTCTTCCAGGCGCCGTAAGGCGTTTGGATCCGCATCATCCGGATCACGCCGTCGTCATCGAGATCCTCCTCCCTGATGCCTCCCTTTTCCTCGCATGTCGTGCGGTTGACGGAACGGATTCCGTAAGGACTCTTCAGATAGACCTCCGCACCGTCCGGGCTGACCCTAGGGATACAATAGATCGTCATCTCATCCAGGATCTCTCTGACTTCTTCATTGTTTGAATAGTTGCTTAAAAGATAATCCACCGTATGCATGGCGCACATCGAGGCAGTCACTTCTCCGGCATGGATGTTGCCGTCAAGATAAAAGCCCGGCTTTTCCAGCATGTCTCCAGTCTTCTTGTTTGTCAGGATAGCCAGATACTGCTTCCTGCCTTCTTCGGTAGTGCAGTTGACCTGGAGCTCCATCAGATCGGGATACTCTTCTGAAAGCCTGATCAGATTATTGCTTAACTCTTCGTAATCGAAGTAGTGATCATATTTGAATGTCGTTTTCATATTAAAGCACCTGGGAAAGGAATTCTTTCGTCCTTGGATTGATTGGATGGTCGAAGATCTCTTCCGGCGTTCCTTCTTCCACCACGATCCCTTCGTCGATAAACAGGATCCTGTCGGCCACTTCTCTGGCAAAGCCCATCTCGTGTGTCACGATGACGCAGGTCATGCCGGAATCCGCCAGCTTTCTGATGACTTCCAGGACACCTTTCACCATCTCGGGATCCAGGGCCGATGTCGGCTCGTCAAACAGCATTACGTCCGGATCCATGGCCATGGCCCTTACGATCGCCAGACGCTGTTTCTGGCCTCCTGAGAGCTTTCTGGGATATTCGTTTACCTTATCCTGTAATCCTACCCTTTCCAGCAGTTCCATGGCTTTCGCCTCGGCTTCTTCCTTGCTCATCTTCTTTTCCAGTATGGGAGCCAGGGTGATGTTTTCCATAACCGTCAAGTGAGGAAAGACGTTGAACTGCTGAAAGACCATGCCGATCTTCTGACGGTGCCTGTCGATGTCGGTGTGCTCCGGATCGAGCTTCTCTCCCTCGAACCACACTTCTCCCGAACTGGGCACTTCCAGCATGTTCAGACAGCGCAGAAAAGTCGATTTTCCCCCGCCGGAAGGTCCGATGATACAGACCACTTCCCCCTGGCTGATCGTCTGGGAAATGCCCTTTAAAACCTGCAGATCCTTGAAATCCTTCTTCAGATCCTTCGTCTCTATCAGTATCTTCCTAGTCACTTACCGCAAACCTCTCTTCCATCTTTTTCACCAGACTTGTCAGTACCAGCGTCAGCATCAGATAGATCGCCGCAATGATCAGCAGAGGCTGCCAGGAAAGATACTTGTTGGCAAGGATAGTTCTGGTGTACATGAGTTCATACAGCATGAAGCTTCCGGCCATGGAAGTCTCCTTGATCATGGCGATATACTCGTTGGCCAGAGCGGGGAGGATGTTCTTGATGGCCTGAGGCAGGATGACCTTGGTCATCGTATGAGATGCGCTGAGACCTAAAGATCTTGCCGCTTCGCTCTGTCCGATATCCACCGAATTGATCCCGCCCCTGATGATCTCGGAAACATAGGCGCTCGAGTTGAGGATCAAAGAGATCAGCACGAAGATCTCCTTGTCTACCCTGTTGAGGGCAGGAATCACGATCGGAATAAAGAAATAGGCGATGTACATCTGCACCAGCAGCGGCGTTCCTCTCAAGACATCGGCATAGACTCCGGCTAAAGTGGAGAAGAACCTGTTCTTGCTGAGACGCACGAAAGCCACCAGTGTTCCCAGCACCGATCCCAGGGATACCGCAATGAACGCAAAATGCAGCGTACCGAGCGTGCCTTTCAGAAAGATCGGCCAGTACTGTACAAATACATCAATGATGCTTGGACCCATGTCCTATTCTCCCAGAGCCAGGATCTGGTCTTCCACATACATCTGCTGCAGAGAACCGGCCTGGGCCACGATATGCTTGCCCACGAAATCCTGCAGAGAATGATACTGATCCGCCGTATCGGCAGGAACGATCAGAGTATGGTAGGACACTTTGTCGTCGCCGATATAGCCGATGGAAAGCTCAAAAGCCTCTGCCCTATCGGCCTTCCAGCCGAAACCCGAGAAGGACATGTCCACTTTCCCTGTATCGACAGCCGTCAGCACGGCATTGAAATCCATCGTTTCGATCTTAAGAGCCACGCCCAGACAGTCGCAGACGTACTTCGCCAGCATCATCTCGTTGCCGTACACGACCCCTTCTTCCGTAATGAACTCGTTGGCCGGATAGTCCGGAGATGTCGCGATCAGCATGTATCCCTGGTCCAGGACCTTCTTCAGTATGCCGTCGGCACTGCTCAGATCAAGACTTGGCTTCTCCAGATCGCTGCTGTCCAGCAGATAGAGATATGTATCATCGACCGGCACATCCGAGAAGATCGGATCGTCTCCGACGATCGCCAGAGCGTCCTCGTCCTCCGTACCCGACTGCACCTTGGCCAGCGCCGTCCAATAGGCGTAGTAGCCTTTCTCCATCGCAAAAGAAATACACTCGTTGACCGCCTTCATCAGGGAAGTCTCTCCCTTCTTGGCCGCGGCAACGTTGCCCTCGTAGTCGCCATAGATGCTTAGATCAAAATTCACGCCGGACATCGCAAACATCCCGTCCGACTGTTTCACGTAGTTCTCTGCCGTCGTACCGTCCAGGGCGATCGCATCGCACTTTCCTGTACTTAGCGCCAGTATAGCCTGGTCCAGCGTTGTGACCAGTTCCAGTTCCGTCTTCGCGGTCTTGTCATCCGATGAACATCCGCAAAGCGTACAAATCAGCAAAACAACGATTAAAATCAACGTCTTTTTCATTTCTTCTTTCTCCTTCTTCATCACACGAATAATTCTCAATCAACTGTTCTAACCTGCATCTTCGTCGGACTCTCATCTTCTGACCTCCTTTCATTAAAAAATCGTCTCTGTTCAGAGACGACTGTATCGCGGTACCACACTGATTATCGTATCAAAAGATACGATCCCTCTTATCCTTAACGCGGAACACGTTCCATCCTACTGTATTCAGATGGAATACTCACGAATGCGCTTCTCCCGGAACGTTGCCACCGGACTTTCACTCTGTTCCGGCTCGCTGATGGACTCTTCCAGAATACTCTTTCGATCATTGAATTTAGGATTATTATATTGAAAATGTTTCAACATGTCAAGAAAATTATTCAATTATTTACATGAAAATATTTTCATACAATCATTTTCTCTACTTCATCCAATGAGTAAAAGACCGGATCTTTCTGATATTCGGCATACCTCCCTGCTTCATCTGTTCTCTTCATCTGTTTTACAATATATGTTTCAGCACGGACCTGTCGACATAGATGAAACCCTGACGCTTTCTCATCTCTCCGCTGTATCCCCGATCCTTTGCTGAATGACCTCTTCAAACAGTATATCCGTAAATTTCCGTGCTCCTGCGGAATTCATATGGTCGCCGTTATAGAAGAGAGAATAGTCGTACATGAAACGCTCGTCCCGGGAATAATCGAAATATTCCACACCCGTTTCATCCGCTACCGTATTGATCCAGGAACTGAACTGTTCAAAGAAGTCTTCATCTCTTCTTTGGATCTCGTCGGTATACTCCTTCAGATAAGGAACAGTCACAAAGACAGGCGTTACATTGTGCTCCCTGCAGATCTCGACGATATCATAGAGAGCCTGTACTTCTTCTTCATTCAGAAACAGTTCCCCGTCTTCGTTTCGCTTGCTGGTAAAGATATGCCTTTCACAGGAATCTCTTACATCATCCTTCAGCGTGCTCCTGTCTACCGTGTCTTCCACTTCGGGGTACGACTTTGGAATATCGGTAAGAGGCTGTTTCTTGGATAAGAGAATCTCCAGTACATTCAGCATTCCCGCATTCAGCGACGGGATCCTGCTTTCCAGCATGTATGTGTAGAGATCGAAGTTCTTGATCAGGGAAGGCGGAAGTATCGTGTAATATCTCCTGTTCTTGGATTCAAAACTGTCGCTCTTGGTCTCGGGATAGCCCCACGGAGCGAAATAAGAGATATCGACGATAACAACTCCGCCGGCTTTCAGATGATCCTGATAATGGAAAAGGATCCTGTAGTCATAAGACAGCATCTGTGCGCCAAGTGCGAAATTAAAACACGTATACTCGTCTTCCAGATCCTTATAGTAGAAACCGTGCTCGGCATGGCTTGAACCGAGGTTGCAGATCTCGATATCCGCAGGAACATAGTCATAGACGTTGCTGCTGACTCTCTTATTCACGTAGATGCCGTTTATGAACAGCGTCAGAGAAACGACGGCAACGATATAAACGGCGACTTTACTTAGAAAACGCTTCATATCTCACTAGAACTGAAAATAAACGAATTCAGCCGCAACCCCTTTCTGTGCTCCAAACAGTATCATCAGGCCAAGCAGGACATATCCGGTCCATCGCAGCACCTTGTTTCCCGTGAATGCCCTGCCTGTCTTTTCCTGCAGCAGATCCATACAGTCGTGAACCGCAAGGATCAGAACATAGCTCAGCAGCAGGATCAGGGTATCCTTGGTCATCATGGCGCTGATCAGAAACGATTTAAGGTTCCTGATGCCTTCAAAAGCATATCTGAATACATACAGCGCATCTGCGAAGGACTGCGCCCTGAAAAAGACCCAGGTGACATTACAGAAAGCAAAAACGGCAGCTCTGCACAGCCACACCCCGGCAGGATTCTTTCTGATCCGTTCAAGTCTGTTTCCAAGCATGATTTCAAAAACCTGTGCCAGACCGTGGACAGCTCCCCACAAGATAAAAGTCAGACCCGCTCCGTGCCACAGTCCGCTCACAAGAAAAGTAAATATAAGATTGAAATAATGCCTTGCTTTGCCGCATCTGTTTCCCCCTAACGGAATATAGAGATAGTCTCTGAACCATGTCGACAAAGAAATATGCCACCTGCTCCAGAATTCCTTGATGGAAGAGGCAAAATAAGGACTTCTGAAATTGGCCATCAGATCGATATCCAGCAGTCCGGCAGTACCGATCGCGATATCCGAATAACCCGAAAAATCGCAATAGATCTGTATCGTAAAGAAAAAGATTGCCAGCAGAAGATCAAAACCTTTGTAGCCGGAAAGATTCCCGTAAACCGTATCGACATAAACAGAAAGATGATCCGCAATCAGCAGTTTCTTGTAATAGCCCCAAAGCATCAGCTTCAGACCGTCGATCGCCTTCTGTTCATTGAACCTGTGTTGAGCTCTGATCTGCGGCAGCAGATCGGTAGAACGTTCTATCGGTCCTGCTACCAGCTGAGGAAAGAACGAGACGAATGTCGCATACACAATGATGTTTCTTTCAGCCTTTATCCTGCCGCGGTAAACGTCGATCACATAGCCCAGTGTCTGAAAGGTATAAAAAGAAATACCCACAGGCAGCAGCAGATTTAAAGTGATTGGATGCAGGGTGATGGAAAACAGAGAAAGCAGACTTGAAAAGGTATCTGCCATGAAATTGAAGTATTTAAAGAAAAACAGGATCAGAAGACAGCACAGGACAGCCGATGCGGCAATCAGCTTCCTTGTTCGTTCACGATCCGTTTTTTCGATCAGCAGAGCCGTAACATAGGAAATCAGAGTCGTAAAGACGATCAGCGCAACATATCTGACATTCCAGCTCATGTAGAAATAATAGCTGGCAAGCAGCAGCAGATAACATCTGTATCGATGTGGAAGAGCCCAATACAAAACAAACACTATGGGCAGAAAACACATATACGCGAACGAATTGAACAACACCCGATTATCCTCCGATTTCTGTTTGATCTGTTAAACCAATCTTAACATTTTCCTGTCCGGTTTTCATAGGGGCTACAGAATATGTCTGAAAACGAAATCCCCGAATCCGCCCTCCGTGCAGCCTTTCTCAGTAATATATTTCGCAACCGCCTTGGTACACTCCTGTCCGTCCTTCAGGCACACGCCCATACCTGATACCGCGATCATCTCATTGTCGTTGTCCGCATCCCCGAAGGCTGCGACATCCTGCAGATCGATGCCGTGCCTTTCACAGAAGATCTGTAAAGCGTAAGCCTTGCTGGCAGACGCATGAACGATCTCGTAGGTATGTCCCGTGGTCTTGACGATCTTGAAGTGCTCTTTGTGCTCTTTCAGGAACGGTTCGATGTCCTTGAGCAGCTGCTCCATGTCGTTGTCCTGGTCCATCAGGATGAACTTGTAAAAACACTCTCCCTTGAGGAAATCATCCCTGCTTCCTGCCAGTCTGATATCCCTGTCTACTGCCTTGAAGACTTTGTAGTAGTGGGAATCCTCCCTGCGGAACAGCGTATACGTATCGATATAGGCATGGTAGTCATAGCCGTAGGCATCGAGAAAATCCAGGATCTCCTTCACCCATTCCTTCTCCAGCAGCAGAAGTCTGTCTTCCCTTTGTAACAGTCCGTCGTAAAGCGCCTGACCGTTGACCCCGATGATCAGATCCGGATTAAAGCTCAGCTTCCATTCTGAGGCCTTTTTCATCAGCTGCGCGATGCCTCTGCCCGAAGCCAAAGCAAACAGTATGCCTTCCCTGTGAAGCTCCTCTATCGCCTTCCTGTTCAGCTCAGGAAGCCCCTGCATCGAATACTCCAGGGTCATATCGATATCCGCCACAACCAGCCTGATATTGTTTTTGTTCATAACGCTATCCATCATAACAGAAACCGGTGTTTCCATAAACAGAAATGCATAAAAAAACAGAGTTCCCTCTGCCATAAAAAATCTGCAGTCATATGCAGATCTTCTATACTTCCTGTTTCTTAGTACGCTTGAAGGACTCGATGTATTCCAGGAGTTCCTGTCGTGCTTCATCCGACATGCTCAGAAGCTCTTCATGTTTCTGTAAAGGAACCGTAATAATGCCTCCGTATGTAAAAGTGACACTGATGTTCTTCTTGTCAATGCCGGTGATGAAGCCATTGATATTCGTTAATTTGCTTTTGATTGGCGTTCCGATCAGGGACATGTGGGCCTCCTTTTCTATGAATGATATGATGTTCCTTTACTAGTTAATTATCTCACAAATTAAAAAAGAAAAACAGGGGGCAGATGCTTTTATATGATCTTATTCTTTAGTTTCTTAATGTCTTCCGGATCATTGATCATATGCATTTTCCTATGGCAATTCGGGCATAAAGCAACACAGTTATCAATAGAATCCATTCCTCCTTTAGAAAGCCAATCTATATGATGACACTCTAAGTATGGTTCGCCATATTGATCTTTAAATGGAGCAGGATTGCCGCATAGCTGGCAATACCCATTCGCTCTCTTCTTGACATATGCAGCAATTACGGTATCACGGTGGTACACCTTCGTCTGAACTGTACTAGATGTTGATTGAGAACTCTTCTTCTGGACGGATTTCTTTAGCTCATCAATTGATTTATTCAATTCTTTTTGGACTGCATCATTGAATTCTTTTTCCAGTATTTCTCTATCCGGTGATTTCGCATACGGAAATATACCGGGATTCTTCTGATTTATCATCCACATAAGACGTTCCCACTGATCATCGTTAAGATAGGTTATAGAGTTCGTTCTGCTGATTGTAATAAAACTCCTGAACTCATCAATATGGATTGGATGATTAAACTGAACTAAGCCATTAATGTCTGACATCCACCAGTCTCCATCCTTTTCCGGTATTGAATCAACAATCCCATAACCAAGGATGTTCCCGCTGTATTTCTTATATAAATCTTTTTGGTTGTTAACAAAGGATAAAAACTTACTACCATAGCTGGCAGGAATATGAGAGGTAGCCATTCCAAGATTGTTTCTGGCTTCTTTAGCACACATGAAAACAATAATGTCTCCTGGAACAGCATTCTTAGCAACTGACCATGTTGTATTTCCCATGGAAAAACCATCAAACAAAAAGTCAATATTTGTTGCCTGGTACTCATCAAAATAGTATTTAATGTCTGACAAGTTACGTGAATTAGAAAAGTTTGAAATAAATATCATTGTTCGAAGCAACCTCCTGTTTTTTATTGTTTCCATGAAACCATTTTATTGAACCAAATCTAAAAGGTTATCTCTTATGATCTTCCAATTATCTGACAGGTCAATTGTGATAAATTGAAGCTTAGCTGGCTTAATCTGTCCGTTGGATGTAACAGCAGTGTTGTAGGTTTTTTTAATGCTATCCATATCATAAGGTTTCGGATATAAAAGTATACCTCTCAAGTCGTTTTTATTTGAATTAATATTATTCAAATATGACATCATTTGATAAATGTTACCGCTGATTAGTTTGTCACTATTTTGCCCTGTTTGTAGGTATTCTTTATAATACTTATTATCCTCCTGTAATTGATTATTCTTTGAACATATTCATTTCAACAGTATTATACTATTTCAATGCTTTCAAAAACCAATTTGATTCCCTATGGCATCCAGCAGC
>JAFZQL010000002.1 GCA_017620435.1 Erysipelotrichaceae bacterium | reverse complement strand
CCGATCGGCAGATGATAGGTCCTGCCGTAGGCTTCAACCGTAACAGTATCCTTTACCTCGGAATGTTCGATCAGATACTGCATGTCGTCGACACCGTAGTCTCCCAGCATGACGGACATCGGAACGCCGTGGAAGAGGTTGGAACCCGGATCGTCCGGATTGGCTCTTTCGTTGTTCTTTCTTCTGGATTCTTCCGGAGTGACCCAGATGTAGAGGATGGCTGCCTCTTCCAGAAGATCCGGAGCGAACTGCGCAAGGGAATACTGATAGCCGTATGCACCGGTCAATGGCATCGGTGTTCCGTCCGGTCCGCCTCTGGCGCACTCGATGACGATGGTCTTGTTCGTGAAGTCTTCAGGAATCTGCGCTTCTTTTTCTTCCAGCATCTTTACGGCTTCCGCTTCCAGATTCTTTGCCATGGTCTCCTTGGTTTCTTCATCCAGCAGTGCCATACGCGGAGGCAGTCCGGCTGCAGCCGCAGCTCTGTCAATTCTGTCAAACAGATAACGTGCCGCAGAATCCGTCTTGACGCGTTTACGGTTCAGCAGATCGTGGTAATCCTCGTTGAGCAGATGAACCAGCGTGCCCCAGTCGTAGTTGTTGATGAAAGGATTCTGACCCGGATAGAAGATCGGATCTTTTCCCAGCTTCACCATTTCATCGTCGATACAACGCATGAAGTGGACATAAGGGAAATCGTCCAGCTGAAGATTGTCGCCGATATGGAATTCATTCTCCAGCCTTTCCGGTTCGATGTTTGCCATGAAATGACGTACTTCTGATTTACCGCTGGCAGGCAGCGCCACCAGCAGAACTGTCTTGAATACTTTCTTGCTCATATTACACCTCATTGATTAACCTTTAATACCGCCGCGCGACATACCGGAAATGATGTATTTACGCGCAAACAGGAAGATGATGATCATCGGTATAACGACGATCGTGGAAGCCGCCATCATTCTGTCGTTTCTCTGGCCGCCTTCGGTCATGAAGGCATACAGTCCAAACGGCAGAGTACGGACGGTCTTGGAGTTGGTGGCGATCATCGGCCACAGGAAGGAGTTCCAGGTCGCGATCGCATTCAGCAGGATGATCGTAGCCAGCGATGATTTTGCCATCGGCACCATGACTCTCCAGAGATACTTCCAGTCGGAACAGCCGTCGACTTTCGCCGCTTGATACAGCGATTCAGGTACGGAATCGAAGAAGCCCTTCAGAATGTAGGTATAGAAGATGCTGGACATGAACGGCAGGATCAGTGCCCAGATCGTATCGTGAAGCTTCCAGCCGACGATCGTACGGTAGTTGGTGATGATGATCATCTCGTAAGGAACCATCATCAGCGAAAGCAGCAGCGAGAAGATGAATTCTCTGCCCGGGAATCTCAGTCTCGAGAAAGCGTATGCTGCAAGGATCGTCGTGAAGGAACAGGTGACGATACAGCCAAGCAGCGCCAGCGTCGAGTTGATGAAGTAGCGTCCAAACGGAGCCGTCTTGAAAGCGTAGATGAAGTTTTCCAGATTGAACGGATTGTTCGGGAAAAGGGAAGGCGGGATCAGATTGATTTCCTGATAGGTCTTGAACGCGCCTGTGATCATCCAGTAGAACGGGAAGATCATGATGATAGAGCCGATAAACAGAACGACATAGGTAAGGATTTTGCCGACCGAGACCGGTTCTTTGCTTGTATGCTTATCTGAGCGCATCTCTGTGTCTCTTGACTTGTTTGACATCTTCGCCTCTCTCCTTTCTTGACCACGCCTGTACGGCACGCTGCAGCATCGTAAATACAAAGACGATGACCAGCAGCATGACGGCTGCCGCTGATGCATAGCCGTATTTCGGCGGCGTCATGACGCGGAATTCATAGTAGATATAGTAGACAACGGTAAACATGTTGTAGGCAATGCCCGGACCGTTGAACAGCGGGAACAGTTCGTGGTACATCTTGAAGGTCGAAATCATGTTTATGATGATTACCAGCATGATCGTCGGTGCCAGCAGAGGAACGGTGATTCTGAAGAAGATCCTCAGGGTCTTGGCGCCGTCGACTTTTGCCGCCGTATAGTACAGCGGGTCGATGTTCTGTAAGCCTGACAGCAGCAGGATGATGGTATTCGGCAGAATCGCCCAGATACCGAAGATGACCAGAGCGATGAAGTTTCCTGAAGCGTTGCCCAGGAACTGCACCGGATCGATGCCCATCAGGGACAGGACGTAGTTGATGATGCCGAATTTATCATTGAACATGAATCTCCAGGAAAGACCGACTGCCAGCGATGATGTAACCATCGGCAGGAAGTAGCAGGTCTGGAAGAACGCCTGGAAACGTACCTTCTGATTCAGCAGGTTCGCCAGTATGACTGCGATGACGGTGGAGATCGGCACCACCAGCAGTACATACCTGAACGTATTGTTGATAGCCTGACGGAAGAAAGGATCACTGACCACTTTTTCATAGTTGCCCAGTCCTATCCCGGTATAGGCACCTGTCAGATATTTGTATCCCTCCAGGAACGACATACGGATGACGTTAACGATCGGATACAGAGTAAAGATGGATACCGAGATGATGAACGGAAGCAGGTAGAAAAGCGGTTTGATTCTTTCCAGGAATGGTTTTCTGATCATAAGTAGCGTTCTCCGCTTTCACGGTCGAACACAAAGACACCGGTCTTCTTGAAACGGATACCGATCTCCTGATCTCTTTGCAGTTCGACATCGGAATTCATATAGCCACGTACTTCTTTTCCGGCAAGCACGAAGGATGTGATGA
The DNA here is from genome assembly GCA_017620435.1 of Erysipelotrichaceae bacterium. GTDB lineage: Bacteria > Bacillota_I > Bacilli_A > Erysipelotrichales > Erysipelotrichaceae > Colivicinus. Next base: position 7,283 of record JAFZQL010000002.1, on the reverse strand, counting down.
TCTCCTTGCCCATGACGGAAGTCAGTACAACTTTAGCTCTTAACGGGCTCTTATTATCGAGAATGACGCTCTCGGAACGGAAGGACAGATAGACAGGCGTTCCATCCGGGACATCCTTGACTTTGATCTGGGAATCTTCCTTGTTTTCACCAAGCAGGACTTTTCCTCCTTCAACAACACCCTCGACCTTGTTGATCGGCGGGTTGCCCAGGAAGTCCGCAACAAAGCAGTTTGCCGGCTGATCGTAAAGATACTGCGGCTTGTCGTACTGCTGCAGGACACCGAGCTTCATCAGGATGATGTGGTCGGAGATGGACATGGCTTCTTCCTGGTCGTGGGTGACGAAGATCGTCGTAACGCCTGTTTCCAGCTGGATACGTCTGATCTCTTCTCTCATCTCGATACGTAATCTTGCGTCCAGGTTGGAAAGAGGTTCATCCAGAAGCAGCAGTCTAGGTTCCTTTACCAGAGCTCTGGCGATAGCAACTCTCTGCTGCTGACCGCCGGAAAGCTGTCCAGGCTTACGGTTGAGCATCCCTTCGACATGTACCAGTTCCGCCATTTTCTTCGCTTTTTCGATTCTTTCTTTCTTCGGAACTTTCTTGATTTCCAGAGGGAAGCAGATGTTTTCCAGAACCGTCATGTGAGGATATAGCGCATAGTTCTGGAAAACCAGACCGACACCACGTTTCTCTGACGACATATAAGTGACATCGTCATCATCAAAATAGATCTTTCCTTCCGTCGGATAAAGAATACCCGAAAGCATGTTCAGCATGGTACTCTTACCGCAACCGGAAGGACCCAAAAGCGTTACGAGTTCACCCGACTCGATCACAGCAGAAAAATCATCGACTGCCGTGTTATCGTCAAAACGTTTGACGATGTTTTCCAGACGAATTTTCATACCTATCCTCCTTAAAAAATCATCTATGAATCAGTACTGTGTACATGGAAAGGATCCATCTCATGAATCGTTTGCATCTGCACTTTACTAAAACAAGAGGAACACCGCGAAAAATCACGGTGTTCCTTGTGTGATAAGACTTTTTAAACGATTATTCGCTTAATGCCGAGTTGGCAAGAGCCTGAGCAGCCTGAAGAGCAGTGAGTGTATCTTCACCGTTGATGATGGCTTTTTCAAGACCCTGCTGGATAGCTTCCTTGCATGCGGTCTGGCCTACAACAGCCTTACGTGCATACATGTAATCCAGCATGGAAGCGAACGCCTGCTGAGCAACGCTGTTGTTGAAGTACTCTTTGTAGACATCAGAAGTCTCTACATCCTTGAACGGAGTAGAAGCAGAATACTTCTGGCAGAACGGCAGGTTGTTTTCAGCCTGAGTGAAGAAGCTTGCGAATGCAGCAGCACCCTCATCGGTAACTTCATCCTTCGTGAAGCCAACCAGTGCACGGGCAGTCAGTTCATTGTATTTTCTTCCGCCTTCGATCTGTGGAACAGGTCCGGTTACGATGGTGAATCCGTTAGGTGTGATGTAGTTCATACCTGCAGAAGAACCCATGTAGCTGAAGTACATCTGGTTTCCGAACGGACCAGAGTGGTAGTTCTCAGCCGGATCTTTGAACAGGAAGTAGCCTTCAGCTTCAGCCTGTTTCCACCAGTCAACCCATTCAACAAACTTAGGATCAGTCCAGTCGTTTGCAGTGTTGTTGTCATCGATATAAGCCAGACCAAGCTGATACAGTACATCGATACCTACGACGTCTCTTGAGTCCGGACCAAAGCCGATGATGTCGTTGCCTTCAGCCTTTTCGCCGTCGACAACCGTCTTGCAGGCATTGTACAGATCTTCCCAAGTCTGAGGGATTTCCAGATTGTATTTTTCTAACAGTTCCTTGTTGTAGAACATGATAGAGCCGGTCAGTGTGCAAACCAGAGCGTGGAGCTTGCCGTCAGAGTAGTCTGTAGAAGCGGCATAAACACCTTCGCTGACTCTGTCCTTATATTCGGCATCAGTCAGATACTGTCCGAAATCAAGAGAGAAGCCCTCGTCTACATATTCCGTAGCGGTACCAGGATACAGCCAGACAAGGCTTGGTCCTGTGCCGTTGGTAACTGCTTCATAAACCTTGGCCTCAAAGCCATCCAGAGGCTGAGTCTGCTGAACGACTTTCCACTTGTCCTGAGAAGCGTTGAACTTGTCAGCGATCTCGGCAACCATTTCTTCGTCATGGTCTGTCAGAGTGTGCCAGAATACGACTTCGACAGGTTCGCCACTTGTTTCGCCGCCACCGTTATTGCCGCCTGAACATGCGACTAAGGAAATGGCAACTAACAGAGTAACAACAATCTTGAATAGTTTTTTCATTTTCTTCTCCTTCTATAAATCTCAACAGATTTATATATCTATTATAATCCAAAAACATACCTGTTTTCAGCATAAATAAACAATAAAAAACAGAAAATCCGCCTGCTTTTTCCTGCAGCGATTTTCTGTTTCTGTTTCCGGCTTTGTTCCGGTCTTATTTCAGATAGAAATCTCTTAATATCCGGCGCTTTTCATTATCCAGACCGTACTCTTTTTCCAGGTATGTATCGAAATTTCCGTATCTTTGTAGGATTGAATTCATGACCGTATCAAACGTCTCTTCCGCAACTCCGTCCTGTATCGTGATCAGCTGTTTCAGTTCAGGATGGTCCTTCGCTTCCGCTTCGATGTCCGCAAGACTTTCTTCGAGGATCCGCTTACGGTAGAGATTGCTTAAGAGATAGTCCTTCTTGATCTCGTCCTGTTTTACGCCCAGCGCCATCAGGATGATCATCGCTGCAACGCCTGTCCTGTCCTTTCCCGTCATGCAATGGAAATAGATCGGAACATGTCTTTCCCATATTTCCTTCATCATGATCCGGTAGGCTTCGTTGTCAAGGGCGATCGTCGTATAATAGCCCCTGATCTGTGCCAGCTGCTTCTTTGCTGCACCGCCGATCTTGCGCATGCCGGCAGGAGACCAGTCGATGTCCTCGCTGCCTTTTACAGTCATACCGCTGTGCTGAATGTACAGGGTCCCTTCTATCGGCGGATCGGGGATCATCTGAATTTCCATCATACTTCTCAGATCCATGATCGTCCTGACTTTCAGTTTCCGGAATTCTTCCAGTTCTTTCTCGCTGAAATAGGCCAGTCCCGCTCCCCTGTAAAAGAAACCGGATCTGACTCTTCTTCCATCCTCACACACAAGACCGCCCAGATCGCGGAAATTCAGCGCATCATTAAATCTCTGATCAATACTCATGGATCAATTCTATCACAGGTAGCTTATAATGAAATCGATGGTAGGTATAAATCATGAATCAGGAAGTACTCATCAGACGTATAAAAGAGAAGAACATCGAGGACGAGATCATCTTCAACAAGGGCGGACAGTACTTCAAGTCTGCGCAGAAATACTATGCGGATCTGCAGGATGGAACGGCATCCCCGGAGAACTTCTTCGAGAACACGCTTGTCCGATATGAGGAGTGCGATAAACCGAACCGGAAACCCGATTTCGAATCATACAGCGGCAGCTGCTACTGGTATACCAAAAAAGGCGTCGTCAGGGGTTCCGACCACTGGGGCTGCGGCATCGTGAACTGCGACTGGGCGCTGCACACCAAAGACGGAAGAAACATCTACGGCGGATACTGGACGCATGCCCGTTCGTTCGCCAAACCGAAATACGGATTTGCGGAATGGAAAGATTTTCTTTTCAAAGCCAGACTCGTTGAGATCGACGGAAAGGAAGTCGTGACGTCTTTCACCAACTGCAAGGGCAGAGACCTGACCGAGATCGACGGGAAGAGATACCTGCGCAGGCTGATTGAAGTATTCGAAGAAATCGAGGAAGAATGATCCGGATCCTGATGACTTCCGATGTCCATGCCTGTATCGTTCCATACAGCTATGCGACAAAAAAAGAAGAACAGATCGGATTGGCCAAGGCGGCGCATCTGATCAGAAGACTGAGAGATGAAAATACGATCGTGATCGACAACGGCGACATGCTGGAAGGATCGCCGCTTTCCTATTACCATTTTCAGAAAAACAGAGAAAAGAAGAATCCCTTCTCGCAACTCATGAACATGACCGGCTATGATTTCTACAATCTGGGCAATCATGATTTCAACTTCTCTGAAGAGGTCCTTTTCGATCATATGAATACCCTGGAGATGCCCTGCATCACGGCTAATGTACGTTATCAGGGAAAGCCACTGTCAGAGCCTTACCGTATCCTGAACATCGGCGGAAAGAAAATCGCGCTGTTCGGTGTCATGACCCACTTTGTTCCTAACTGGGAAAAAGAAGAGAATATCAGGGATCTGGAATTTGAAGATGCATTTGCCTGCACAAAAAGAATTGTTGCCGATATCAAGGAAAAAGAAAAGGCCGACTACATCATCGGTGTCTATCACGGCGGCATGGAGAGAGATCCGCAGACAGGAGAAGAAACGGAAGTCCAGACCTCGGAGAATCAGGGCTACCGCATGTGCACTGAAATCGATGGAATAGACGTTCTGCTTTGCGGACATCAGCACCATCCGATGGAAGGAAAACTGAATGACACTGTCTTTATTCAGCCGGCACAGGATGGAAAGCAGATCGCGCTGGTGGAAATCGATGAAGACGACATCACGGCGAAACTGCTGGAAACGGATGATGTAGCCGAACAGGATATCCTTTCTTTTATCCAGAAGGAAGAAGAGGAATGTCAGGAATGGCTGGATCAGCCTCTGGGCGAAACGGCGATCGATCTTAACATCACGGATGAAGACGATGCGCGTCTGCACAAGTCGCAGGTCATTACTTTCCTGAACAAAGTATGTGAAGACTGCAGCAGTGCCGATATCTCGGGCAATGCCCTGTTCCTGCATGCCAGGGGATTCAAGAAACAGATCACGATGCGCGATCTGGTATCGACCTACGTCTTCCCGAATACGCTTGTCGTTAAAGAAGTGACAGGAAGAATACTGAAGGAATATCTGGAAAAGTGCGCCGAGTTCTGGGATGTGCAAGATGGTAGGATCATTGTGGAAAAACACCACGACTTCCCGACGCCTCTGCATTTCAACTACGACATGCTGGATGGAATCGAATATGTGATCAAGGTATCCAATCCGATCGGCCAGAGGATTACACAGCTGACACGAAACGGCACGGATATCAAAGAAGGCGATGTCTTTACTCTCTGCATCAACAACTACCGGGCAGCCGGTGGCGGAGGCTTCACGATGCTCAGGGACGCAAAGACCGTCAAGGAGATACAGCGCAACGTCGTCGAGATCATCGCCGACTACATTACAAAAGTCAAAGTCATCGACTTTGAACCTGTGCATAATATAAAGATCGAGATCTGAAGAGATCTCTTTTTTTACACCGTGAGATATTCATATCATTCGGTTCCTTAAAAAGATATAATATTGATAGCAAGAGAAAAGAGACCGGATATGATTCTAGAACAGATAGATAAGGAAATACTTGAACTGGCTATAGAAGCGGAAGAGGAACTCAAGGAGATCTATGAGGATATCGACAGGACCGCTCTTTTGAATTCCGACAGGATTCTTTCTGCTTTCATTGAAAACAAGGTTTCCTATACGGATTTTGCCGATATCAACGGCTACGGCAACTATGATCCGGGAAGAGACAAGCTGGAGAAGATCTTCGCTTCCGTTCTGGGGTGCGAGGATGCTCTGGTCAGACCGCAGATCATGAGCGGAACAAGTGCCCTGTATCTGGCTTTTTCGGCTCTGCTGAAACACGGAGATACGATGATTTCTCTTACGGGAATGCCTTACGATTCTCTGCAGGAAATGATCGGCATCTGCGGGGATTCCACCCAGTCATTGAAAGCTTATGGCGTAAACTATGAACAGATTGATCTGATCGGGAATGAGTTCGATGAAGAAAAGATCCTGAACAGATTAAAGAGGAAAGACGTCAGACTGGTAGAGATACAGAGATCGCGCGGTTATTCACAAAGAGCGTCTCTTTGTATCGATAAGATAGAACAGCTGATCAGAAAGATCAGGGAAGTAAATAATGATGTCATCATCATGGTAGACAACTGCTACGGAGAACTGGTGGAAGAAAGAGAACCCGGACACGTCGGTGCGGATATTGTTGTCGGTTCTCTGATGAAAAACCTGGGAGGCGGTGTCGCTTCAACAGGAGGCTACATTGCCGGAAGGAAGGATCTGATTGCCATGGTCGCGGACCGTTTCTCTGCTCCGGGCATCGGCAAGGATCAGGGAGCTAACTTCAACCTGAACAATTCTTTCTTTAAAGGAATCTTTATGGCGCCTAATGCAGTAAGTGGCGCATTGAAGACCGCCGTGTTTACCGCATACATGCTGGAGAAACTGGGATATCAGAACGTATCTCCACGATATGATGAAAAACGGACCGATCTGATCCAGACGGTTGAACTGGGAAACAAAGATGATCTCATCCTGTTTACGCAAGGCATACAGGAATCATCTCCAATCGACTCTTTTGTCAAGGTCACTGCCGCACCGATGCCTGGTTATCCGTTCGATGAGGTCATGGCCTGCGGCGCTTTCACCCAGGGCAGCACGATCGAACTTAGCGCCGATGCACCGGTCGTTCCTCCGTATTCGCTGTATATTCAGGGAGGCCTGTCCCTGGAATATGGAAAACTCTCAGTAATGCTGGCGTTAAGCAAGATCAGAAAGAAATATAAAACATTCATCGACTGATGAATGTTTTATTTTGCATAATCGTTGAAATCTTCTTTTGTTAGTTCATAATCTACAGACGACTGCAGGTTCCCGAGCTGGTCTTTCCAGGAATCTTTGTTGACTCTTAGTTTACGGAATCCGAGCAGTTCATAAACGTGCTGTGCCCTTTTGTTCTTTTCGTTAGTATCCAGAACGATCTTCTGAAATCCTCTTTGAAACAGTTCTTTGATCAGCAGACTCAGACATAACCTTCCCAGTCCTTTTTCCTGGAAATCCGTTTCACAGATCTTGATCCCAATCTCGACAACGTTGTCTCCTTTGTTTCTGTAGCTCATCTCTCCGATGGAGGAATCCCGATAGTCGATAATCAGTCTTCTCCTGGTCTCATCGCTGTCACCTGCAAGACTTTCTGCGATCTCTTCAGCCGTGGTGCCAAGCCCCAAAGGAAAGCCGGCATGGGCCATGACCTTTCCGTCGTTCCACCACTTTGCCAGCTGTTCACAGTCTTTTTTCAAGGCGTTGCGGATGCAGATATCTCCTGCTTCGATCCTCATCAGCAGCTTCCCATCTGACCGCCGTCGAT
>JAFZQL010000122.1 GCA_017620435.1 Erysipelotrichaceae bacterium | reverse complement strand
TGTCCGCAGCAGCATTTCGGCCGGTGAGGTTACGTATGGCGATCTGTTTACTGTAGCACCGTTCCAGAACAGTTTGTCGCTTGTTAAGGCAAGCGGTCAACAGATCATCGATGCCCTGGAATTCGGAGCCCGATTCACGGAAAGGATCTATAAACTGGATGGGAATGCCGTTGGAGAAAGCGGTGCATTCCTGCAGGTCTCGGGGTTGAAGTATACGATCGATACCTCCGTTGAATCATCCGTAGTTCTGGATGAAAACGACATGTTTACAGGATTTGAGAACGAAAACAGAAAAGTCAAGAACGTCATGATTCTGGAGGATGGCGAATATGTACCGATCGATCCAGAAAAGACTTATCTGGTTGGCGGTATCAACTATGTGCTGCTGGATTCGGGTGACGGAAATACCGCCTTTAACGGTAGCGAAGTCGTCATTGAAAACGGTATAACGGATGTGGAAGCGCTGCATCTCTATCTGGAAGCGATTGGCGGTTTCGGCGAGAAGTACCGTGAAACAGATGACAGGATCATCATAGAATAATGGAAGGAGAGACTATGAACAAGAAGGAAACAAATCTCTGGAAACTGATTGCGATCGTTTCCATGACATTGCTGGCGGTACTTGGAGCGATGTATATCAATGGAATCGGTTTAGATAAAACGCAGCCGAAAGAAGAAGACATAATACCGGAAGAAGAGATCTCCTATCTCTCCTTATGGAACGACGATGCGCAGGCTAAGCAGAAACTGGAAGCCTTTGTCAAGGAAGCGACGGATGAAAACAGTCCGTCCTATATTCCGGAAGAAAACAGGATAGCTGTCTTCGACCTGGATGGAACCCTGTTCTGCGAGACCGATCCGGTCTATTTCGACCACATGCTGTTCATGCATCGGGTACAGGATGATCCGACGCATGAAGCCAGTGAATTCGAGCTGGAAGTTGCGGAAAAAGTTCAGGAATTCATCGATACCGGAAACTATCCGGCAGGTCTGGATAATCTGCATGGTCAGGGTGTCGCTTCGGCTTTTGCCGGAATGACTGTCAAGGAATTCAACGACTACATATACAAATACCGTCAGACACCGTGTCCGGGTTATGAAAACATGACGATCGGAGATGCCTTCTATCTGCCGATGCTGGAAATACTGGACATGCTGCAGGCCAACGGATTCAAGACCTATATCGTTTCCGGTACAGACAGACTGATCGTCAGAGGCATCGTGGATGGATTATCATTCATGCATATTCCGGCAAATCAGATCATCGGTTCCGATGAGCTGCTTGTGACTAGGAACCAGGGCGATACCGACGGTCTGGACTACGTCTTTGCCGATGACGATGAACTGATTCTGGCAGGAGAATTCCTGATCAAGAATCTGAAGATGAACAAGGTCACCGTCATCGCTCAGGAAATCGGCATACAGCCTGTCCTGGCTTTCGGAAATTCATCCGGAGATGCCAGCATGGCCAGATATACCGTTACCAATAACCCGTATCCAAGCCTGGCGTTCATGCTGTGCTGTGACGATACGGTGAGGGAGAACGGTGACGAGGTCAAGGCCGAGAAGATGGTCAAGACCTGCGAAGAGAACGGATGGATCCCGATCTCGATGAAGAACGACTGGATCACCATCTACGGTGATGAAGTTACAAGAAAATAAAGGAGAATGAACTATGGATATTAAAAAAGGCTTATCTTACGTTGCTTTTGGATTTCTGTTTACTCTGGTGAACTTCAATCTGACGCTGAACGGCGGGACAGTGAATGTCATGCCGGATTTTGTCGGCTGGATCCTTTTCTTCCTGGCTTTCGACAAGCTGGGAACCTATATCAGCGACAAGAAATACATGAAATGGATCTCTTTGATCCTGGCGGTTGTTACAGCTGCCTTATGGATCCTGGGGATGGCAAAACCGGAACTGGATGTCGATGTATTCAATACGCTGGCTGCCGTTGTAAGTGCGGTCTACATGTTCATCCTGTTTGGTGTTCTGGAGAATATTGCCAGAGATTACAAATCATCCAGAACCGAAACCATCAGAATGCTGAAGATCCTCAACCTGGTGCTTTACGTCGCTTTTATGGTACTGGCACTGGCTTATTACTTCGTGAAAGAAGATGCGCTTGCCGTAATTACGGCCTTTATCGGCATTACCATGCTGGTTGCGGCGATATTTACCGCTTTTGTACTGTTTGCTTTACGGAAAGAAGTTAAGGAGTATACCCCGGAGGAAGCATAAGCAGAACAATGAAACCGATGTTCAGCGAGATCCCTGTTCTGGAAGATGACAGGATCTGCTTAAGAAAAGTCACGGATCCTGATGCCGAAGCACTGGAAGAACTGGTAAACAATTCCAGGGTATACCGTTATCTGCCTACTTTTCTTTTCGAGAAACAGTATCGGGATATGCATCGGATGATCACTGAACTCTACGGAGATCTGTTCTTGAACAAGGAATCACTGATCCTGGGGATCTGTCTGAAGGACGGTGATGAACTGTGCGGTCTGGCGGAATTCTACGGTTTCAAGGACTATATTCATAAAATCAGCATCGGTTACCGTCTCCTGGAAGAATACTGGGGAAGGGGCATTGCCTCAAGAACAGTCGCCCTGATGATCGATTATCTGTATTCCTCTACGGAGATTGAGATCATTACCGCCAGTACGATGATTGAGAATATGGCTTCAAGACGTGTTCTGGAGAAAAACGGGTTTCTTCAGACAACGATTGCCGAAGAAGACTGGGGATATCGGGAACCTGTTACAGTAAACAAATGGTTCCGTTAAGAAAATCAAGACATAAACAAGAAGGAAAGACTGTTATATCTTGCCCAGGGGGCATCACAGCGGCATTGTATGTGGCTTTGACGCTGATCTTTGCGCCGATCTCTTTTGGTCCGGTGCAGGTCAGGATCGCCGAGGCTTTGAGTATTCTGCCGATGTTTACGAAGGCCGCCGTTCCGGGTCTGTTTATCGGCTGTCTTCTGGGAGAAGTGCTTGGAGATTTCCTGCTTCGACATAAACGGAGTCTTTTTAAAGATAACAATAAATGAGGTTAAAACCATGAACGATCTGAACAATACGCTTGAACTGTTCCTGAAACTGCTGCCGATACAGATATTTGTCAATCTTGCTTCATCATTAAGCAGATTCGTCAATGGTCTGATCATTGGTAACAGTCTTTCGCCTGCGGCGATGATTGCCTCCGGTGTGGTATCTCCGCTGTTTAACATCATCGGAAGCATTTCGACGATCGTGTCGACCGGCGCCGGGATCTTGTGCGGCAACTACATGGGAAAAGGCGATACCAGAAAGGTGGATCAGGTCTTCTCTGTATCCATGATCCTGTTAAGTGTTTCCGGTATTCTTTTTACTCTGGTATGCTTCTTCTTTGCCAATCCGCTGGCTGTTCTGCTCAGGGCGGAAGAAAGCGTCATTCCGGAAACGGTCGCTTATATCAGGGGCGTATCCCTGGGTATCCTTCCGATGCTTCTGCTGCCATGTCTGATGACTTTCCTGCAGATGTGCAACAAATCGGGTATTTCCCTGGTTGCCACCATCGTGCTGGCCGTGCTCAACGCGATCTTCGACCTGCTGGTCATCCGGGTCTGGAACGGGGATATCTTCGGTATCGGAGCGGCGACTTCCTTAAGCCAGCTGTTTGTGACGGTCGGACTGATCATCTATTTCCTCATCCGGAAAGATCTGGTATCTTTCCGCAAGGAAACGCCGGATAAGGGCATGATCGCCGATATCCTGAAGTATGGTTCTCCTGCATCCCTTGCGGGTATTCTGTATTCAGTCAGAAACATTTTCCTGAACTCTTATGCTTTATCAGTCGGAGGAAACGATGCGGTAAATGCATTGGCGATCCTTGGTTCTTTCGGCGGTTTTCTGGATGCTTTTAATGTCGGTGTAGGCAATACACTGACCATGCTGGCAAGCGTATTTATCGGGGAAAGAGATTCCGGATCCTTGAAGAGGCTTATGAAGATCACGGCTGTTGTCGGTCTCTCCTTATGTCTGTTCAAGTTCCTGATCGTCTATCCTTTCGCCGGAAATATATCCGTTCTCTTTGGAGCGCATGATTCCGTGATCGATCTGTCGAAACAGCTGCTGATCTTCTATGCCTGGTGCGCGCCTTTCAATATCTTCACCCTGATTCTCATGGGCATCTATCAGAGTCTTGGCAGAGTCAGAATGTGCAACATGATCTATCCGATCAACTGTGTCATCGTACCGCTGTTCTGCTGTATCGTTCTTTCAAGATTCTTCGGAATCAGAGCCATCTGGGCCAGCTATACGGTTGCGGAAATCGTTACGCTTTCCGTCTTCTGTCTGAGTGCCGCAGTCAAGCAGAAAAAGCTCATTCGGAACGTAGATGATCTGCTGGATCTGCCTGAGGAATTCGATACCGCCAACAAGTATTCGATCTCAGTCAAAAAGCTCTCCGAAGTCGTGGAGGTATCCCGGAACATCGAAGCGTTCTGCAAAGAGAAAGGCATCGACAGCCGCAGAGCGATGCTGGCGGGCCTGTGTATGGAAGAGATGGCCGGAAACGTTGTGGAACATGGATTTGAAAAGGACAGGAAAGAGAATACGATCGATATCTTTGCCTGCGTAGAGAACGATGAAGTTTCTTTAAGGCTGAGAGACAACTGCGTTCCGTTCGATCCGAATTCATGAGTAGAGATGTTCAATCCGGAAGATCCGTGCAAGAACATCGGCATCAGGATGGTCTCCAGAATAGCCAAAGAAATGAACTATCATATCAACTTCGGCATGAATATCCTGACAGTAAAACTGTGAACGGGAAGAATTATTGGACAAGAAACGGAAAGATAATAGTAAAATAGAATTGTTAGTAAAACGGCAGGTAAACAAATATGAATGGAACACAAGAGATCGGCAACGATGTAAAGTATTTTACTTCCAAGCCATTTATGATAAGTCTGCTTATCGTCGGCATCACGATCGTGCTGCTTTATGTCATTAAGCAGTTTCTGATCAAGAAGGTCGCCTATACGACAAAGGACGAACAGCACAAGAACACTTTCAAAGGTATCATTTTCAGCGTTCTGCAGTACATCGTCGTCATCATCGCAATCATCAGCATTCTGCATCAGCACGGCGTCAATGTCACCAGAATACTTGCCGGATTAGGCATCATGGCCACCATCATCGGTCTTGCCTTGCAGGATACGCTGAAGGACATCATTGCCGGCATCAGCATCTACAACAACAACTTCTATAAGGTAGGAGACCTGATCCGTTACAACGGAGAGGAATGCGATGTCAAGTACTTCTCCGCAAGAGTAACGAAGCTGCAGTCGATACAGACCAATTCGACTTATACGGTAAACAACTCCCTGATGACTTCCGTCGAAAAGATCAAGGACAGCAGGATGCAGGTGTTCTGCATGGATTTCGATATCGACAGGGAAACGGTAAAGAAATGCCTGGAAGAAGTCTGTGAAGCGCTGAAGAAGGAAACAAGCTACGCCAAGGATGCCCGTTACGAAGGAATACAGGATTTTTCCGACAGAGGCGTCATGTATGCGATCAAATACAGGTGCCCGGCACACAGGTCGGAACTTGTCAGGGCAAAACTGATGGATATCACTCTTGACAAATTCAAGGAATACAAGATCAGACCGAGGTTTAATTCGGTATTTAAATAATCAGACAACAAGGAGGATCAAAATGGAAATCATTAAGACAGTAAATGAAAATGTAACTGATATTACTTTAGTCGGCAGACTCGATACGACGACTGCACCGGATCTGGAGAAGGAACTGAAAGAACTGTTTGAACAGGGAACCAGTCAGCTGAGCCTGAATTTCGAACAGCTCGACTATATTTCTTCTGCCGGTTTAAGAGTATTGCTGTTTGCCCAGAAGAGTCTTAGCGAGAACGGAAAAATGACGATCAGGAATGTCAAACCGGAGATCATGGAAGTATTCGACATTACCGGTTTTATCGACATTCTGACGATCGAATAGCGATATGCTGGTTAAAGTAAAGAAAAACCTTATCAAAAGATTCGAAGAAGAGTTTATCCGTACGACCGATACTTTATGGGAGAACGAGGTTACCGCCAATCTGCTGGTAGCCAGAATACTGATCGGAACGGCGATGATCATACTTGCCGTCCTGGTCGCCGATTATGCCGGCATCATGGATATCGATCAGACCTTCATGTTCAGGATCAGTACGGCTTCAATTACGGCACTGCTGATTCCGGCAGGCCTGTGCCTTTACTTTAAGGGCAGGAAGAAGTGGCTGAAGATCATGATGCTTCTGACTTACACCTTTGTCTGTGCAGGAATAGAAGCGACCATGACATACAACGTGCCTCTGATCATGGCGTGTCCTATTATCGTTGCGGTACGTTATTACTCCAGACCGGTCTGTGTCTCTACGGCCGTTCTGACGGCCCTGCTATCGGGATTTGCCTCCTACTATGGCATCAAGATGGGAAAAGGGCTGAAGGATCTCAACTATCTGCAGTTCTTTCCGGGTTCGCTGCTGGAACTGGGAAACGGATCACTGAAGGATGCTGTCCTGAACTCTGCGGCTGCCGATTATGCTTCCAGCTGGCCTATCTACATGGAGAGAGCCTATCTGCCGAAGCTGTTGATGTACTGGATGATCGCCACCGTCTGCGTGGAGATCGCCAGAAGAGGACGTCTGGCCATCTTCTCCCAGCAGGCCGAGACCAGAAAAAGCGAGAAGATCGCAACCGAGCTCAATCTCGCCAGCAGCATTCAGGCCAACATGCTGCCGAATATCTTCCCGGCATTCCCGGAATACAACGACTTCGACATTTATGCGACGATGACCCCGGCCAAGGCTGTAGGCGGCGATTTCTACGATTTCTTCATGATCGACGAGAAACACCTGGCCATGGTGATTGCCGACGTATCCGGGAAAGGCATACCGGCTGCCATGTTCATGGTCATTGCCAAGACGCTGATCAAGGACCATTCCCAGCTGGGCCTGTCCCCGGCGGAAGTATTCAGCAGAGTCAACGACCTGCTGTGCGAAGGCAATGAAGCCGAACTGTTCGTTACCGCCTGGATGGGCGTTCTGAATATCGACAACGGAGAACTGGTCTATGTCAATGCCGGACATAACCCTCCGGTCATGATGCTGGACGGAGAAGTGTCCTATCTGAAATGCCGACCGGGCTTTGTCCTGGCGGGAATGAAAGGATACAAGTTCAGCCAGCAGAATATGACACTGCAAAAGGGAGACAAGATCTTCCTGTATACAGATGGCGCTACCGAAGCCAAGAACATCGATGGCGAGCTCTATGGCGAAGAGCGACTGATTTCCTGTCTGAAGGGATTGAAAAAAGATATCGGCTGTACGGAAGCTCTGCGTGCCGTCAGAAGCGATATCGACACTTTTGTGAAGGATGCTGAACAGTTCGACGATCTGACGCTGCTGGCATTCGACTATACACCGAAAAACAAGGATAAAGAAACTGTGGAAAGAACATTTGACGCAACAGACGAAAAGCTTCATGAAGTCATGGCCTTTGTAGAAGAAGGCCTGGAAGCCCATGAAGCCGACATGAAATCAACGATGGCCATCACCGTGGCTCTGGAAGAGATGTTTGTGAATATCTCTCACTATGCTTATCCTGATTCTATGGGGAAGGCTACGGTAGGCATGCGTTTTGATCATGACGAAGTGGAGATCTATCTGATCGACAGCGGCATTCCGTTTAATCCGCTGGAAAAAGAAGATCCGGACATCAAGGCATCCATTGAGGAAAGAGAAGTCGGAGGTCTGGGCATCTTCATGGTGAAACAGTCGATGGATGAATGTCGTTATGAGAGAAGAAACGGTCAGAACATCTTTACGATGAGAAGGAAGATCAGACAATGATCGATCAGGCGATAAGATTTGCGGCTCTGGCCCACAAGGGAACGGTCCGTAAAGGAAACAATCAGCCCTATATCTTCCATCCTCTGGAAGTCCTGAATCTGGTCTCGCTGATGACCCTGGACGATGATGTTCTGTGTGCGGCTGTCCTGCATGATACGGTAGAAGATACTGATGTGACGATCGAAGACATCCGGAGAGAATTCGGCGAACACGTCGCTGCGCTGGTTGCCTATGAATCGGAAGACAAGAGAGGCCAGAAGAATAAAGAAGCCACCTGGATGAATCGCAAGCAGGAAACGATCAGGACGATCCGTTCGATCGATGACATCGGAGCCAAGATGGTCTGTCTGGCCGACAAGGTGTCGAACCTGAGAAGTTTCCATCTGGGACTGCTGGATCAGGGGGATGCCTTCTGGAACAACTTCAATCAGAAGGATCCAAAGAAGCATTACTGGTATTACAGCGAGCTGAAGGACGCTCTGATAGAACTGAAGGATCAGGCCGTATACAAGGAATTCTGTTTCCTGATCGATGCGGTTTTTGCGAAATATCTGTAGGAGTCATATATGAAAAACACTTTTGAAAACAACGTATTAACCATTTACCCTGTCGGCAATGTCGATACTGCGAATGCGGAACAGTTCGGCAAAGAAGTGGATGAACTGCGTGCCCAGTATCCGGACGGTCAGCTTGTTCTGGACATGGAAGAACTGAAATACATTTCCAGCGCCGGCCTGAGACAGATCCTGCGGCTGAAAAAGAAAGAGAAAGACCTGAAGATCATCAACTGTTCTTCCGAGATCTACGATATCTTTGAAATGACCGGTTTTGCGGAAATGATGGATATTTCCAAAGGCTACCGCAAGATGAGCGTAGAAGGATGCGAGGTGATCGGCGAAGGATCCAACGGCATCGTCTACCGTCTGAATCCGGACACCATCATCAAGGTCTACAAAAACAACGATGCGCTGGAAGACATCAAGAGAGAAAGAGAACTGGCCAAGACCGCTCTGGTTCTCGGTGTCAATACGGCCATCCCGTTCGATGTCGTAAAGGTAGGGGACAAGTACGGTTCCGTATTCGAACTGCTGAGCGCCAAATCGATCACCAAGCTGATCGCTGCTGAACCGGAAAACAAGGACAAGTATATCAGGATCTTTGCGGATATGCTCAAGGAGATCCATCAGACCGAGGTCAAGGAGGGAGTCCTGCCTTCCGCAAAGAAAGCGGCATTAGGCTGGGTAGAATGGCTCCATGATCATATTCCTGCAGAAACTTATGAAAAACTCTACCGTCTGGTCGATGAAGTCCCTGAAGACAATCATATGATCCACGGCGACTACCACACCAACAACGTCCACTACGCCAACAACGAAGCCATCCTGATCGACATGGATACCCTGTCCACAGGCAATCCGATCTTCGAATTTGCTTCCATCTTCCTGGCTTATCAGGGCTATGGCGATCTGGATCATGGACAGATCGAGAAGTTCCTGCAGATGGACTACGATACGGCTGTTTACGTGATGAACAAGCTGGTCGATTTCTATTTTGAAGGAAAAGACGAAGCATTTAAAGAATCCGTCATGAATAAAGCCAAGGTAGTAGGTTACGCCAGGGCTTTAAGAAGAACGATCAAGAGAATGCCTGATCAGAAGGAACTGATCGAGCACTACAGGAATCAGCTGATCAAGTACGTGGATCAGACGGATACGCTGCTGTTCTAGAATATACGACAGAACGATATGAAAGCCCGGCATATGACGGGCTTTTCTGATGTATAATAGGGGAAAACCGGGTAGAACGATGTGGCATGAAATGAGACTGTATTATGATCCTTTCGATAAGATCAGAAACGGTGAAAAAACGATCGAACTAAGACTGAACGACGAGAAAAGAAGAAAGATCCGGGTGGGAGATACCATCTGTTTTCACCGTTATGAGAGAGAATATGATGTGATCATCTGTACCGTTACAGATCTGTATCGTTTTAACAGTTTTGAAGAGCTATACCGGGCTCTTCCTTTAAAACAGTGCGGTTATACAGAAGAACAGGAGAAGGATGCGAAGGCGGAAGACATGCTGGAACACTATTCTCTTGCAGAACAGCGCAAATACGGCGTATTGGGGATAGGGATCAGAAAGAGCGATCAGGACTATCTGACGGATTGCCATATGCATCTGGAGTACGGAGACCTGTCCAGAGAATATGTGATGGAATTCGTAGACGAGGCAGTCAAAAAGGGGATCCATGAGATCGATATCCTGGATCATACGCACCGGTTCAAGGAATTCGAACCCTGCTATGAGCATCTTAAGATCTACGATCAGCAGAAACAGTGGCTGATGCAGCCGACGAAATTCCATAATACCTTAGATGAATACATCGGTCTGATCGATGAAATGAAACGGCTCGACCTTCCAATTAAAGTGAAATTCGGACTGGAAGTCTGCTATACCAGAGATACGGAAGAGATGCTGAAAAAGATCCTCTCGGGATATCAGTTCGATTTTCTGACCGGAGCGGTACATTCCATCAACTCTATTCTTTACGACATGTCTTTCTCCAAAGAACTGCTCTGGGACAAGTATCCGGCCGATCAGATCTATCGGGATTACTATGAAGCGGTCTTGAACTGCGTAAAGTCGGGACTTTTCACCCGTCTTGCTCATCCCGATACGATCAAGATGTTCAAGATCTATCCCGACTATGACCTGTCTGAGACCTATCATCTTTTAGGCAGGGCACTGAAACAGCAGGACATGCTGGCGGAAATCAATACCGGCTGCCGTTACCGCTACGGCCATCCGGATATCGGTCTATCCGATGAACTTCTCGCTGTTTTCAAGGAAGAAGATGTGCAGCTGATCACGGGCAGCGATGCGCATAAACCGGCCGATGTCGGGTCTTTCATCAAAGAAGCGACGCAAAGGATAAAATAGGAGAATAAAAGTCTGATCCTGCAGAATACAGGATCGTTTCTGGCGCGTTTTCCGGGCTTTCCGGAAGGCGTTTTTTCTTTTCTGAATAGCAGATAATCTTCGTTTTTTCTCTCGCAGCAGGCCTGAAAATCGCTTAAGAAAAGACCTGTTTTTTGCCCAGTTTTTCCTTCTTATTTCCGGGAAATTTTATTAGTTGAAATTTCAATTATTTTCAGATTATTTTAGTTGAAAGTTCAACTATATGGTTTATAATATGCTTACGAGGTACATATGAGCGAGAATAATTACCTAAGTTTAGACTCCTCTATTTTGTATCGCTGTAATCAAAAACACTTTGATAAATTATTATCCAAATTCGATATCGGTTATACCCAGCTGATCCTGCTGACCCAGATCTACGAGAATGAAGGTATCTCCATGAATGAGTTGGCAATAATGGGTGTCTTTGATAAGGGAACCATCACCAAGTCGATTCAGCGTCTGGAACAGCTCTCTTATGTGCGGATAGAAAATAGCGAGGCAGATAAACGTTCGAAACTGCTTTATACAACGGATAAGACCCAGGTCATCATGCCTGAACTGTATCGGATGCGTTCGGAATGGAATTCCTATCTGAGCTCCGATCTGTCTTCGGATGAACTGGATGCCTACAATTCCGCCCAGAGAAAACTGATCGAAAAAGCGAGAGAATACGAGAAACAGCTGGAAAACGAGGAGATCCGTTTCTACGGTCTGCAGAAGCTGACCCTGCTGGATTATCCGGGAAAGATGGCCTGTACGGTCTTTACGGGAGGATGCAACTTCAGATGTCCTTTCTGTCACAACCGCAGTCTCGTCTTTCTCAACGAGAATGATTCCGAGATTTCCGTGAGCGACATTCTGGATTATCTGGAAACCAGAAAGAAAGTCCTGGACGGGATCTGCATTACCGGAGGAGAACCTCTGCTTCACAAGGGGATCTTCGACTTTATCAGGAAAGTGAAAGAACTGGGCCTGCTGGTGAAACTGGATACCAACGGGTCGAACTATGAAGCCTTGAAGGAGCTTGTAGAAGAAAGACTGGTCGATTATGTGGCCATGGATATCAAGGCCTGTCCGGAAAAATACCCGGAGACGATCGGTCTGGAGCATTATGATATCAGTGAAGTCGCCCGCAGCAAGGATTTCCTGCTTAAGGGCTATGTAGACTATGAATTCCGTACGACAGTTGTAGCGCAGTTTCATGAAGTCGCGGACTTCGAAAAGATCGGCAGATGGATTCAAGGGGCAAAGAATTACTATCTGCAGAACTTCGAAGATCACGGGACCTGTATCCGGGAAGGGCTGAGTGAGGTCGGCATCGATGTCCTGGAACAGATGAAAGCCGCAGCTGCGCCGTACGTAGAGAATATTGAACTAAGAGGGATAGAGGAGTAAAAACATGTACCGAGTAGTTAAAAGAGATGGAAAAACAGTAGATTTCGATTTAAGTAAGATTTCCGACGCCATCACCAAGGCATTTGAAGCCTGCAAGAAGGAGTATCATCCGGATGTGATCAATCTGATCTCGCTGAGAGTTACCTCCGATTTCGCATCGAAAGTAAAGGACGAGAAGGTTACCGTCGAAGATATTCAGGACTCTGTAGAAAAAGTCCTGTCCGAAGCAGGCTATCCGGATGTGGCCAAGGCCTACATCCTGTACAGAAAACAGAGAGAAAAAGCCAGAAACATCTCCACGACGATGCTGGACTACAAGAAACTGGTGGATTCCTATGTCAATGCGATCGACTGGAGAGTCAAGGAGAA
Organism: Erysipelotrichaceae bacterium; assembly: GCA_017620435.1. Taxonomy (GTDB): domain Bacteria; phylum Bacillota_I; class Bacilli_A; order Erysipelotrichales; family Erysipelotrichaceae; genus Colivicinus. Next base: position 268 of record JAFZQL010000122.1, on the reverse strand, counting down.
CTCCACTGTTACTTATTCCGTAGGCGGTCTGATCCTTTCCAACTCCGGTGCGGTCACGGCCAACTACTGGCTGTCCGAAGTCTATGACGAAGAGATCGGCAACGCCCACAAGGACGGCGACATGCACATCCACGACCTGTCGATGCTGACAGGCTACTGCGCAGGCTGGTCTTTGAAGCAGCTGATCCAGGAAGGATTAGGCGGCGTTCCGGGCAAGATCACATCTTCCCCGGCCAAGCACTTATCAACTCTGTGCAACCAGATGGTC
>JAFZQL010000121.1 GCA_017620435.1 Erysipelotrichaceae bacterium | reverse complement strand
CTTGGCTTTGATTTCTTCTTCATGCTTCAGCAGCGTCACCAGCAGAAACAGGTAATCGTAACTGTCAAATTCGTTTTCCAGATACAGACGGTAGAATTCCTTCTCGTCCTCGATGATGCTGTACATCAAAGCCAGACGGCTTATAGACCTTGGACTTGTCTTTCCCGAAAGACGGATGATCAGACGCTGTATCGTGACCGCCATGGTGATGTTGTGCAGATCCAGCAGGAAGTCGACGTAGAAATCCATGATCCTCAGATAGCAGTGTTTTGTATAATCGTCGAAATCGGCGTATTCGGAAGCTTCCTTGCGGTATGCCTCGAAACGGCAGCTGACATAGATGTCTTCCGTCAGTACGAAATAGGTAAAAAAGGCTTCCAGACAGTACGGATCTTCCAGAAAACAGGAGCGTGCCCTCTCCTTCAGTTCCTTTTTCGATTCAAACATCATCCGTATCGCCTTGACAGATTCCCTGGAAGCGTTCTTAGGGATCTCATAGTCCTTCAGATTCTTCTTCACGAAGAAATCCTTCAGATAGGTTTCTGTCTCCGTCCGGATATCGGATATTCCTTCTACCAGATCTTCAAAGTTTGACATCCGTTTCCTCAGTTTCCAGATGATACATCAGGGCGATCGTCTTGCTGTCGTCGATCTGACCTAAAGCGATCATTTCTCTGATTTCTTTCAGTGTATGTTTTTCCAGCACTATCCTTTCATCCGGATCGAAGTGCTGGCCTACTTTCTGATCGGCGATCCCGTAATAGAGATGGATCTTCTCGGTACAGTAGCCGCAGGTCGGAATGATCGGGGGATACTTTTTCAGATTTTTTACGGTATATCCCGTCTCTTCCTGCACTTCTCTAAGAATGGCTTCATCCGGGTCTTCCCCTTTTTCGATCTTTCCTGCCGGAAATTCCAGCATTTCCTTTCCCAGAGCATAACGGTACTGTCTGACCATGTAGAAAGCATCTTCGTCCCTTAACGCAATACAAACGCCTCCGTTATGATATACGACCTCTCTAAAGGCTCTTCCTCCGCCATCCACTTCAACTTCGTCTCTTACGACGCGGATGATCTTCCCGCTGTATATCTCTTCCCTGCTGATCTGTTTTTCCATATTCAATCAATTTCCTCAGTTCTCTTGGATCTGTTACCTTTATTGTACTATGAATATCTCTTTTTATTCTCCTGCTAACAACATAATCGATCCCGTATCTCTCCGCCAGGGCATGATAAAGACCTTCATAAAAGAAATTCCTTCTGCACGCCTTTCGGATATCCTTCCGGCTAAAATCGATCACTGTTACAAAGCTGTTCAGTATGCCCAGCGTCTGATACAGGACCTCGTTCGATACGTGTTCAGACAGTTCAATAAAGCTGTGACAGGAGATGTAGGCTTCAGCAAGCCCTTCCTGCGCCAGGTAGAGCAGCTTCCGGATATCCGGAGAATACTCGTTGTCATAAAGCAGATCCAGCAGAACATCGCTACTCAGCAGGATCTTCATTCTTCGCCGCCAATCCTTTCAAAGAATCCGCCAGATAGGTCTGACTTTTCTGATAGGAAATCAGTTTTGCCACGATCTTTCCGTGTCTTTCCACCAGCACCTCACCCTGAGACAGAGCGATATCCAGATATCTCCCGAAACTGTTTTTCATCTGTGTAGAAGTCGCAATATTCATATTTCATCCTCTTTTCTGCTTCTATCCATTATTCCCGGAAAAAAGGACGATTCCTAAAAGAAAAAACAGCTTTTCGCTGTTTTAATCATCTGAAGGCAGATAGAAGACCTTCTCGTCTCCCTTGGAGAACATGTATTCTCCTCTGGCATAGGTCTGTATGTATTCCGGATCTTCCAGTTTCTCCTTGGTAGAAGTAAGCGTGGCATTCTCTTCTTTCAGACGTTCCAGCTCCGCCTCCACCAGCTTCGCCTGCTGCTGCAGAACGAACATATTGTAGATCTTCTTCAGCACATTGCTCAAAACTACGATCGCAGCCAAAATCAGCACGATCGAGATCAGTTTGGAAATAATGCTGTGTTTCTTTTTCTTTCTTTTAGCGGCCATGTTCCTATTATACTATCTCTTCTTTTTTTTCTTCAACTACTTCGTACATTCCGAAGGCCTGTTCCTTGGATGCGGAAGTCCTGATTTCCAGCACTCTTACCAGGATCTCTCTATGGCCGAAAACGATCCGGATCATGTCTCCTTCCTTGACTTCGCCGGCTGCCTTGGCCGGTCTGTCGTTGATATAAAGACGCTGATTCAGCGCCAGCTGCTTTCCTGTTTCCCGTCTTTTCAGTATCCTTGCGACTTTTAAAAACTTATCGATCCTCATGTTTCTCCAGTTTATCTAAATTATCTACCAGTTTCAGCATTTTGTTAATGTTTTCCTTCTGATTGTCGATCGATACGGTCAGCCTGCTGTTCTTGTAGGAGATCCTGAAATCCTTGGAAAGAGCGTTGCAGTACTCGAAAAGCTTCAGTCCATCCATCCTGTCGGAATACTCCTTGGACAGAGTAACGGTAAAGATACCCTTAACGTTTCTGACCTTTTCGATCAGATTCAGGTTACATAAAAGTTCCAGACGTTTCTTTTCAAACAGGGCTTCTACCTGTTTGGGCAGTCTGCCGTATTCGTCCGTTACTTTCAGATAGTAGTCGAAAAGCTCTTCCTTGGTGCCGATATCGTAAAGCTCGTGGTATAGCGCCAGCTTGTCGTAATCGTTGTCCGAGAACGATTCCGGGATGTAGCTGGACAAAGGAATGTTGACATTGGCCTTCGTATCTTCCTCCTCCACTTCTTCTCCTTTGGCTTTCCGGATGGCCCTGTTCAGCATCGCCAGATAGAGATCCAGACCGACATTGTCGATAAATCCGGACTGCTTGTCTCCCAGCAGATCTCCGGCACCCCTGATCGTCAGGTCACGCATGGCGATCTTGTATCCCGATCCAAGAGCGGTGAATTCCTTGATCGCTTCCAGACGCTTCAGAGAATTCTCATTGAGCTGTTTCTTTTCCGGGATCATCAGATAGGCATAGGCGATCCGATCCGATCTTCCTACCCTGCCCTTGATCTGATACAGCTGAGCCAGACCGAAGTTCTGAGCGTTGTCTACGATGATCGTGTTGGCATTCGGAATATCGAGACCCGTCTCGATGATCGTCGTACAGATCAGGACGTTGATCTCGTTGGCGTAGAATTTGTACATGATGTCTTCGATCTCCTGTCTGTCCATCTGACCGTGCGCTACACCGATACGGGCATACGGGATCTTCTCCTGCAGCCTGTGGGCAACCGTATAGATCAGCTCCACGTTGTTGTAAAGATAGAAGACCTGACCGTTTCTTTCCAGTTCCCGCATGATGACTTCTTCAATCAGATTCTCGTTCTTGTGAACGACGTAGGTCTGTACCGGATAACGGTTCATCGGCGGGGTATCCAGAGTAGAAAGACTGCGGATACCGATCAGGGACATCTGCAGGGTCCTTGGGATCGGGGTAGCGCTTAAGGAAAGCACATCGATCGAATTTTTCATCTGCTTGATCTTTTCTTTGTGCTCCACACCAAAACGCTGTTCCTCGTCGATGATCAGCAGGCCCAGATCCTTGTATTCGATATCCTTGGAAAGAATGCGGTGTGTTCCGATCAGAACATCCACTTTTCCTTCCTTGAGATCTCTGATGATTTCTCTTTGTCTGTCGGCAGGAATGTAGCGGTTGAGCAGTTCGACCCGAACCGGGAAATCGTTGAAACGTTTCTTGAAGGTATCGAAGTGCTGAAAAGACAGGATGGTGGTCGGACACAGATAGGCGACCTGTTTGTCATCGTTGACCGCCTTGAATGCCGCCCGGATCGCTACTTCAGTCTTGCCGAAACCGACATCGCCGCACAGCAGTCTGTCCATCGGCTTGGACTGTTCCATGTCTTCCTTGACTTCCCGGATAGCCGTTTCCTGATCCCTGGTCAGTTCATAGTCGAAAGTATCTTCGAATTCCTTCTGCATTGCGCTGTCCTTGGAGAAAGCGAAACCGATGTTGGTATCGCGGATACTGTAAAGCTCCAGAAGCTGACCGGCAATATCTGTGACACTTTCCTCGACCCTGCGCTTGGTTTCAGACCATTCCTTAGAACCTAACTTATGCAGCTTCGGTACGGCTCCTTCTCTGGATACGTACTTCCTGACTAAAGAAAACTGTGACAGCGGCACCAGCAGTTCATCGTTGCCCTTGTAGATGATCTTCAGATAGTCGCACTCGATTCCGTTTACCATGCGCGATTCGATCGCCACGTACTGGCCGATGCCGTACTGGTCATGTACGACATAGTCGCCCTTGTTCAGTTCCTCATAGGAGTTCAGCGTCCTGGCTTCCGCATACCTGTTGGCATAGCGTCCGGTATGTATCCGTTTCTTGAACAGCTCTTTCGGCGTATAGACCGCCAGATCCAGTTTCTCGACCTCAAATCCGCCGTACATGTCGCCGAACGCGACATTGATCCCCTGCTTCAGTTCACCCGTATAGATACCGTAAGGGATGGAAAGCCTTGTCAGGGCGTTTACGGTTTCTTCCAGCTGCTTCTCATCCATGACAAGAAGCTTGTATACGCTCTTTTCGGTATTCAGGACATTCAGAACATAATCCAGAGTGCCGTAAGGCAGATCGATCTCGGAGATCACGCCGATATCAGAGAACGGCCTTCCTTCCAGGATATCTTCACCGGCACATTCCTTCTCGAAATCGGCATAGACGTAGAACTTCAAAGGAAGCCGGTTTTCCTCGTACATTTCCTGAATATAGGCAACCGTTTCATCGCTGAGCAGTTTCAGATGACTCTTGATCTTCTCCCTGTCGGACAGATAAAGGTAATTATCCGGGAAATAGTCCTTCAGGTGCGATTTGTCGAAGTAGCAGTAGTAGAAATACTGGGAAGGACGGTAGTTGTCCGCCTGGATGTATTCCATTTCCAGTTCCATCTCTCCGGAAGCGATACGGACATTGTTTCTGAGATATTCCTTCTCTTCCTCAGAAAAGAAAACATCTCTGGCGAAACAGATTTCTGCCTCATCAACCGTTTCCTCCGATCTCTGCGTATCGTTGTCGAAGAAACGGATCGAATCGATCACGTTGTCGAAGAATTCGATCCTGAGCGGTTTCTCGTAGTTGACCGAAAAGATATCGACGATATAGCCTCGGGAGGCATAGGTCATCGGCGTTTCAACATGACTGGTCTTCTCGTAGCCCAGTTCATTGAGTTTTTCGATCAGTTCTTCTTTCTCCAGAACATCGTCTTTTCTGATTTTTATTAACCTGTTCAGAAGTTCTTCCTTCTTTGGAAGATGACGAATCATGCCGTAAGGCGAAGTCAGGACGATCTTCAGTTTCCTGTCCCGCAGGATACGGTAAAGGGCATTGATCCTGCCGGCTCTGTTTTCATAGGATGCAGCGATCTCTTCGGCTCTTAATGATTCTTCCGGCAGATAGGAAACGATCTCCTCGTCGTCAAAATAAGAAAGCAGGATCTCTTTCAGCCGGTTCGCCAGATAGGCGTTTTCCTTGACGATGACGATCGGCTTAGCGGAATTCTTTGCCCGGATACTGAGTTTTACCGCTTCCTCTACCGGCGAGTTATAACTTAAAAAAGAATGATCTGCATCATTCAGTAAAGGTTCTATCCGCTTTAAGATCTCTGTATATTTCATCCGTTGAATTTCGACATGACCTCGTCAAAATCGTGATCGAATGCATAGATCACGGCATCCGCCGCCTTATCCAGCGTCTGATCCATGATCTTGCTTTCATCATCGGTAAAACGTCCCAGGACGTAATCCTTCGTATCAATGTTTTTATCGTTGGAAATGCCGATCCTGATGCGGTCTATTTTTGAAGTGCCGAGACTGTCGATGATATTTCCCATTCCCTTCTGACCGCCGGAAGATCCCTGCCTTCTAAGACGCAGCTTCCCTACCGGCAGATCCAGATCGTCATGGATCACGATCAGATCCTTTGTTTCGATCTGATAGAAATGCATTAGAGAACGCACGGCTTCTCCGGAAAGATTCATGTAGGTCTGAGGCTTGGCCAGGATGATCCTTTCATCTCCCCTGCGGTATATGCCGTAAAGGGTCCGGCACTTGTTTTTGTCCAGCTGAACATTCAATCTGTCTGCTACCCTGTCGATGAGTAAAAAACCCGCATTATGACGGGTCTTACTGTATTCCAGACCAGGATTTCCCAAACCGACGATCAGTTTCATTCTTCTGTTTCTGTATTCTCCGTTAAAGGCAGATACTTGTCGTAGATACCCAGGGTTTCCAGATATGTCTTGCCGATCAGGGTTTCCGCAAAGTTGTGCAGATCCTGCTTATAATACTCCTCCATCGGCTCTCCGCCATACGCCAGCGTAGCAGCGGCAAAACGCTTAAACAGACCGATCAGGTTCTTATCGTAACGCAGCTGGGTATAGTTACCTTCCAGCAGGTCCGTAAAGAACTTCACGCCGCCGTCTTCCTTCTCGCACAGGGCGTTGTAGACCGCCTCGGTCGCGCAGTACTCCACACAGTCGTCCATTTCCTTCAGGGATCTGACTTTCTCATAAAGCTCATTCAGCACGTCAAACCCGGACATCTGTCTGGCCTTCGCCATGACGATGTAGATCCAGACAAACAGGTCGCAGTTCAAGGCATACTTGCCTTTGTCCAGTTTATCCTTTTTATAGAACACGTCCCTGAAATCGATGGCATTCAGCGTATCCTGATACGGCATCTTCTTGTCCAGCTCCACGTACAGTTTCAGCAGTCTGGCTTTGGAAGCGAACTCCTGATCCTTCTGTGAATCAATAAAGCCGCAGACCCGTTCATAGGCATTCTCATCATCCCGGAGAACAGCCTTGTAGCACTCGATGTATTCCTTATTCTGTTTATACCTCTTCAGCAGCGTAACATTGCGGTATAACGTATACAGCAGCAGCAGAGCCATAAAACCAAACAGCATATAATCCATATTGATACCCCTTTTGTCTTTCTTCCATTATAACCCAAACAGCTTGTGATAGTTTTCATTCAGCTGTATTTTAAAGTCTTCTTCATCGATTCCAAGTTCTTCACAGATCTTCTTTCCCGTATATACCACATAGGAAGGCTCATTCCTGGTCCCCCGTTTCGGTACAGGCGTCAGGTAAGGACAGTCTGTTTCGATCAGCAGGCGGTCCAATGGAACGTTCCGTATGACTTCCAGCGGTTCTCTGGCATTCTTCCAGGTCACGGTCCCGCTGATAGAGATATAGTAACCAAGCTTGACGAATTCTCTGGCCATCTCCGCCGAATCCGAGTAGCAGTGCATGACTCCTTCGCTGCGGTATTCCTTCATCAGATCATAGGTATCCTGAATGGCGTCCCGGCTGTGCACGATGACCGGTTTATGAAGTTTCTGCGCCAGGATCAGCTGTCTTGCGAAGATCTCTTTCTGTCTTTCCTTGTTTTCCTTGTTCCAGTGATAATCCAGTCCGATCTCGCCGATCGCATCGCAGCGTTCTTCCGCATACAGTTTCTCGTAGGAATGAAACAGCTCTTCGTCTACCTCATCGACATCGCCCGGATAGATGCCCAGGGAGTATTTAAACGCGATCTCGGGATGGAAGATCTTCAAGCCGAAGTCATAGTCTTCGAGATAGGAAGAAATGATCATGGCCTTCCTGACATCGTTTTCCGCCATACGCTTCAGAACATCGTCCAGATCTTCCCGGAAAGCTTCATCATTGATGTGACAGTGCGAATCCAGCCAGTAGCTCATTTGCCCAGACAGAAGTTTCTGAACATATGATCGATCAGATCCTCCTGATACTCCTTTCCCAGAATCAGACACAGATCGTGGTAGGCGGCATCCAGATCGGTCACCGTCATATCCAGAGAGTCGAAGTCGATATGTATCAGCACCTCTTCCAGTGCCTTCAGACACTGCTTCATTAAAGCGATCTGTCTCTCGTTGTTCAGTATATCCTCATCTGCCAAAGAGATATCATCCTGATACCTCTCATTCAGATAGTCTCTTAAAGAACCGATGTCGTTGTTTAAAGCGCTGATCGAAATATCTCCGACTTTATTCAGATCGGACTTGTTGTAAACGACGATCAGATTCCTGTCTTTGTATTCTTCCATCAGCCTTCTGTCTTCTTCACCGATATTCGAAGCATCCACGACCAGAATGATCAGATCCGCACTTTCGATGGCTTCCATCGTCTTCTCGATACCGATCTTCTCGATCTTTTCTTGCGTATCGCGGATCCCGGCCGTATCGATCAGATTCAGGGTAATGTTCTTCAGATGGACTTTCCCTTCCACCAGATCCCTGGTCGTGCCGGCGATATCGGTTACGATGGCTTTGTCTTTCTCCAGCCGCGCATTCAATAAAGAGGACTTCCCCACGTTCGGCTTGCCGATGATGACCGTATTCAGACCGTCCTTGACGACTCTGAACCTCTCGGCCTTGTCGATCATTTCCCTGCACTGCGCGGTCCATTTCTCGACATAAGGTCTGATCACATCCTGAGACATCTGCCGCTCATCTTCGTATTCCGGATAATCGATGTTCACTTCGATCATCGCAATGACATCCTTCATCTCATCCATCAGCGGCATGATCAGTCTTTCCACCGAGCCGTTGATCCCCCGGATCGCCGATCTTGCCTGTAGCATGCTTTCCGCTTTAATCAGATCATTGATGGAATCCGCCTCGCTTAGATCGATCCTACCGTTAAGATAAGCCCTTCTGGTAAACTCTCCCGGCTCCGCCAGTCGGCAGCCGTTCTCCAGAAGAATATTCAGGATCATCCTGGTCACATAGACGCCTCCGTGGCAGTTGATCTCGACCATATCCTCTCTGGTATAGGACTTCCCTTTTTCAAAGAAAGAAACCAGCACTTCGTCGATGATCTGCCCCCTGTCTTTGATATGGGTATAGACGATCGTATTCGGATGGATCTCCTTCACATCGGATATCTTCCTGATCACGTCAAAAGCATCCTCGCCGGACATCCTGACGATCGAGATGGCTCCGTCCTTGACAGCCGTAGAAATGGCACAGATCGTATCATTCAGCATACTATCATTTTAATATAAAACGCTGTTTTATTGTAGAAAGCGGCGGACATTGAATACCGGTACTTGAAAAAAGTACCGGATACAATTTAAAATATAAGTAGCAAATAGTTTTAAAACATAATAATCAGGAGGAAAACTATGGGAAAGTATCTTATTGAGATTAATGACAAGGGCAGTTATTATTTCAATCTTTTAGCCGGCAACAACGAGCCGATCCTGCATTCACAGATGTACAAGGCCAGAAAAGGCGCCTTGAAAGGCATCGCCAGCATCACGAAGAATGCGGATATCGCTCCGATCGAGGACCTGACGGTTGAAGAAGTCGTAAAGGAAAAGAACCCTAAATTCCAGCTCTTCCAGGGCAAGGATGAAAAGTACTACTTCAGACTGGTCGCCGGCAACGGACAGGCAATCGGACGTTCCGAAGGCTACAACTCAAAGTCTTCAGCCAAGAACGGCATCGAATCCGTCAAGAAGAATTCCATCTCGCCTGTAGAGACAAAGAAATAAGCGACACGATTCTGTCATCAAAGAAAAGAACCGCTGATAGCGGTTCTTTTTATTTTTCTCCCAGATTGAAGTCTTCTCTCTTCAGCAGATTCATCTGCTCGTCCGGATGTTCCAGCAGTCTCTTGGACTGATTCAGGATCGCATCTTCGACCAGGTTTCTGGCCAGACGTCCGTTGCCCGAGTTCGGATCACCCTTTGCCTGAATGATCGTGAAGTAGTCCTGCAGAGGTCTTAACGCTTCTTCGTCGATCATATAGTCCTTGCTCTTGGCGATCGATTTCGCGATCAGCATCAGTTCTTCACCCGTATAGTCGGAGAACTCGATGATATTCGCGAATCTCGATTTCAGACCGGAGTTCGCTTCCAGGAATTCCTTCATTTCCTTCGTATATCCCGCCAGGATGACAATCAGATCGTCTCTGTGGTCTTCCATGGCTTTTACCAGCGTATCGATGGCTTCCAGACCAAAGGAATCATCCTTGCCTCTGTATAAGGAGTAAGCCTCATCGATGAATAGGACACCACCCAAAGCAGACTGAATGACCGACATCGTCAATGGCGCGGTATGGCCGACATACTTGCCGACCAGATCGGCTCTGGTCACTTCGACCAGCTGGCCCTGCT
>JAFZQL010000120.1 GCA_017620435.1 Erysipelotrichaceae bacterium | reverse complement strand
GACATGATGAACGAGGAGAATGCCGGAGGGATCGGTGCTGCGCTGGCGACACAGCCGATCATCGGTACCATCATCGGTACGGTTGCGGGAGGCCTGCTGATCGGTGCCAACGACAACTACATGCGTCTGTTCATCGCTTTCGGCGGAGCGGTCATCCTGCTGGGTGTTCTTTCATTGTTTGTGGTCAAGGATTCCGAGAACCTGAGGCCGAACAAGGAAGGCGGTTTCTGGAAACAGCTCTTCTCGGCGTTCGATTTCAATGAACTGTTCAAGAGAAAACAGCTGGTCTGGGTCTTCATCGTCCTGACCGTCTACTTTATCGCATTCAACGTCTATTATCCGCATGTCGGCAACTACATGATCTACTACCTGGGATTCAAGGCCGATGACATTGGCATCATTCAGGGCATCGCGCTGATATTAGGTATGCTGTCGGTCATCCCTGCATCCAGGCTGCTGAACAAGAACAGATATGTTCTGGCGGCATCGATCTCCATCGTTCTGAGCATGATCGGCGTCGGTATCCTGGGCGTCTTCGGCAAGCCGGAATTCATCGATCCTACGACGATCCTGAATATTCCTTTGCTGGTGGGACTGTTCTTCTTCGGCTGCGGCTACATCATGTTCATGCAGGTAACTTCCGTCTGGATGAAACAACTCTTCCCGGAAGACTCCAAGGGACAGTTTGAAGGCTTCCGTATCGTCTTCTTCGTTCTGATCCCGTGGATCGTTTCTCCGTTCATCGCCAACCCGATCATCAAGAACAACGGCGAGATCCTTGACAGCAACGGTCTGACCGCCTATCTGCCGACCAATGTCCTGTTCCTGGTATCGACCCTGCTGATCCTGATGACCTTTGTTCCGCTGCTGCTTGCGGCAAAAGAAAGAAACAAATAAGTATGATCATCCTTTTACTGATACTTGCGATACTTCTCATCGTCCTGTTCCGTATTGCCCAGAAATGTCTGAATATCGTCATCCTGCCGAAACAGTATTCTTTTTCCGAGCTGCGCAACTATGAGATCGGCAAGGGTTTTAAAGACGCTTTCGACAAATACGACAATGAGTGGCACAGAGAGGATTTCTCGCTGGATGTCAACGGCGTCACCATCAAGGGAGAGATCATCCGGAACGATCATCCTAAAGGCAATAAGGTCGCTATCATCGCCCACGGTCATACCGCCAACCGTTATGCCTGTCTGAAGTATGCCGATCTGTTTTACAGGGCCGGATATCATGCCGTTATTTTTGATGAGAGACACTTCGGTGATTCTACCGGGGATATCTGTACCCTTGGTCAGGAAGAAGCCAAAGATCTTAGAGATATCTTCAGGTTTACGAAAGAGAAATTCGGTGAGGACTGCATCATCGGTATCCATGGGGAATCCATGGGTGCGGCAACTTCCCTGCTGGTGCTGCAGTATATGAAACCGGACTTTGTGATTGCCGACTGTCCTTTTGCCGACAGCGTCGTTCTGTTTAAAGAGTTTGTCAGAAAGAGCATGGGTATATTTTCATCTCTTGTTGTCTGGACGGTATGTCAGATCGCCAAGGTGCGCTATCACTACGATGTCAAAGGAACATCGCCGATCAGGGTTGTTAAGGATGCCGATGTGCCGATCTGTTTCATGCACGGAAATGCGGACACTCTCATCGACTGTCATCACAGCAAGGACATGCTTGCCGTATGCCGAAACAAAAACAGCGAGCTGCACCTGTTTGACGGAGCTGAGCATGCCCGTTCCATCGTCAGCGATCCGGAAGGATACGAAGCGATCTTAAAAGACTTCCTGAAGAAGTGTGATATGTTATAGAGAGAAAGAGAGATCTGTTATGAAACCAATCATTTACCTTTACATCATTGCCGGTTTTGTTTTACAGGCTCTGTTTATCAAGAGCGAACATGAGGAGAGATATCTTCTTGCCGATATTCTGAAAGGTACAGCATCACTGATGTTCGTGCTGATCGGCTACACTGCCTTTCAGACCGTAAACAATCCGTTCAACAGACAGTTCTTCTTCGGTCTGCTGTTCGGCATGATCGGCGACATCCTGCTGAACCTTCGATATGTCTTCCCGAAGCAGGGGCAGAAGATCTTTCTTGCCGGAATCGTGGCTTTCCTGATTGGACATATCCTCTACCTCCTGGCTCTGATCCCGCAAGCAAGACATGTCTGGATCTGGTACTGCATCGCTGCGGGAGCTCTTGTAGCGGCCGGACTGCTGGCGTACATCTTTAAGACGATGGAAGTCAAGAAAGCCTTCAAGATCTTCGGTGTCTTCTATCTTGGCGCGGTCTTCATCATGACGGTGATCGCCTTAGGCATTGCCTTCTTCACGCCAAGCAGAAGAGCCGTCATCTATGCGATCGGTGCAGTGCTGTTTACCGCATCCGATGTCGTGCTGATCTTCAACACCTTCTCCGGGGTCACGAAGTTCTCCCTTCGTATCGCCAATCTGACACTCTACTACATCGGACAGATCCTGATCGCCTGTTCGCTGTTCTTCTAGGCGCAGAAACCACAATACAGATCATAAAAACAGGAAGTCATCTTCCTGTTTTTGATATAACGAAAACTGCTATGATAGAATAATATAGATATACATTTATTAAATATATAAACTGTTTTAAAGGAGGTTCTTATGTCCGATCCCCGTTTTGTGACCTGTGCATGGCAGATCATGGATGAGCTTTCCCACTCCAATCAGCTGGAGAGTTCTTTGGAAGCATGTCTTGAAATACTCACCAGAACCGTAAAAAGCAAGAGCGGATGCATCTGGATGGCGAACAGCGCCGATCACCGTTACTATATCGTCGCAAATATCGGCGAGACCGACAACTGCGGCATTTCTGTCGGAGAAAACGACAGCTTTGTTTCCAGGATCATCAGGGATCAGAATACCTGCGTGATCAGAGACTGTCAGAATGATCCGCGCATTACGGCAGACAAGTCTGTTGCCGCACTGTTCGGAAAGAATGCTGTTCTGGTTCCGTTGAAAACGCCGTACGGTGTCATCGGCTGTCTGCAGCTCAACGACAAGCAGGGAGGATTCGATGCGGATGACGAGGAACTGCTGAACAACTGCGGAGCCATCATCGCTCTGGACGTTCAGGACAAAGGTCTTTCTTTCTCCCCGAACCGGGATAAGACTCCGCTGCTTTCCTTAAGAGGCGTAATCAAGGAATTCATGTCCGGAGATGAAATGAGACGCATCCTGAAAGGTGTCGATCTGGACATCTATGAAGGAGAACTTCTGGTCGTTTTGGGTGAATCGGGCTGCGGCAAGTCGACGATGCTGAACATCATCGGCGGCATGGACCAGCTGAGTGAGGGACAGCTGATCGTGGAAGGAAGAGACTTCTCTCATCCTAGCGAAGAAGAACTGACCCAGTACCGCAGAGACTATATCGGTTTTATCTTCCAGGCATACAACCTGATGCCGAACCTCACCGCTCTGGAGAACGTGGAATTCATCGCCGAGATTTCTAAAAATCCGCGTGATGCCATGGAATGTCTGGATCTGGTCGGACTGAAAGAAAGATGGAACCGTTATCCTTCTGCCATGTCCGGCGGTCAGCAGCAGCGTGTCTGCATTGCCAGAGTCATCGCCAAAGAACCGAAAATCATTCTGGCCGACGAACCTACGGCCGCCCTGGATATCGATACCGGCAAGAGCGTTCTGAAAGCCATTGAAGATATCGTGAAAGTCGATAAGAAGACCGTCATCATGGTTACCCACAACGGAGAGATCGCCAAGATGGCGAACCGTGTCATTCGTCTGAAAGACGGACTGATTTCCAGCGTAAGAATCAATTTCAATCCGTTAACCGCACAGGAGCTGACCTGGTAAGATGAAAAAGACTCAGTTTATTGATGCGATCAAAAACATAAAGAACAGACTGCCTTCTTTCCTGTCGGTCATTTTGGTCGTTGCGATCGGTACGGGCGGTTTCTTTACGACGCAGAACATCTACCGTTCCCTGGATGACGCTTTCGAGGGATTCTATGAGCGGCAGAACTTCAAGGATCTGGATCTGGTTTCGGCAGGAGGGATCGTAGAAAGCGATCTGGAGGCCGTCAGCAGAGTTACAGGAGTGGATGCCGTAGAGGGCGTCATTCATATCAGCGGCGAGCTTTCTCATCAGGAAGACAAATACAACGTTCAGATCGTATCCCTGACGGAAAAGGTCAGTATCCCTGCCGTTCTGGAAGGCAAGCTTCCTGCCGGGGCCGGCGAAGTCGCCATCAACGAGGACCTGGCTGAAGAGAGCGGTCTTAAGATAAACGACAAGGTTACGATCAAGAATACTTCTGATCTGTCTTCCGATCCTTTGAAGGAAGAAGAATTTACCGTTACCGCCATCGTCAGACATCCGGAATATCTGCGCAATGCCCAGGCCTGGGCAATCGTTCTTCCGTTGAGCGCTTTCGATTTTGAAGCCACCAACAATTCCTATACCGATCTGTATGTGACCGGCGATGACAAGATCGAGGAAGAACTCTGGAAACTGCTCCCGACACTGAAGTCCCAGACGACATTAAGAATGCAGGATCAGGTCGATGAACTGATCGGCAAGGCAACCGAAAAGGCCAACGAACAGCTGCTGGAGGCTGAGAAGCAGATCAAGGAACAGGAAGATTCCGCGATGGAACAGCTGGATGCAGCCGAGAAACAGATCAGCGATTTCGAGTCGCTGTTTGTCGACGGCAAGGAACAGATCGAAGAAGGAAAGAAGAAACTGGAAGAAGCCTACAAACAGCTGATGGAAGGTGAAAGCGAATATGCCTCCGGACTGCAGCAGCTGAACAAGGCACGGAAAGCCTACGACCAGGTCAACGACGTCGTGAAGCAGATCAAGAAAGCCATAGGTAAAGACATCAGTGAAAAAGAAATCCTGGAATATCTTGAAGGTTTAAATCAGCTGATCGCTGCTCTTCAGTCGGCCATTGAATCCGGCGATGACGATATGATCATGACAGCCGTCAATTTCCTTTTTGACTTCATTGAAGAAAACCCGGATGTGCAGAAAATCATCGATGAGGCCTCATCTCTTGATGATCTGATCGATGCCGATAAGCTGGCGGAAATCGTTCATGAAAAGAAGGAATTCGTCAAGATGATCCTGGAACAGGAAAGCGGGGAAGCCATTGCCTTCCTGGATTTTTTCACTTCCGAAGGCCTCAACAGATATCTCGATCAGCTGCATCAGTATATCGATGATCTGGCAGATGCGCTGGAAAGCGGTTCGGAAGAAGCGATCGGGCAGGCAAAAGAAAAGATACGCGCATTCCTGGAAGAAGACGGTTCGGTAATCGTCGATGATCTTCTGATCCAGTATATCGGTCTAGGTCTTGACGAGATCTACAGCAAGCTGGACGAGGACATTCAGGTACTTAAGCCTTATGCGGATATTCTTGATCAGATCATCGACGCAGTCGAAAACAATACCGATTTTCAGAATCTTTTCAGCAAGGAAAGCCTCAACGGGATCATCGATCAGATGATCGACCTGACTTACAATTACAGCGAAGCTTTGGCCGACGAGAACCAGGAAGAAATCAATGCTGCCCGTCAGGCACTTGTCGCTTTCCTGAATGACCAACAGACGAAAGATGCGGTTGAACTGATCAAGCTGTTCAACGAAGATCTCGGCGTGAAGCTTGAAGACTATATCGCTGTGATCAAGCTCGGAGAACAGATCATCGACTATGTCGACTTTTCCAGTCTTGCGGATGCTGTGAAGGAATCCATCGATGTCGACTTCCCGGAGATACTTACACCTGATTCAGTACTTCCTGCTCTGGAAAAAGCCAAGGATATCATCGATCTGGTCTTAGATCTTTCTGAGAGCTTTACTCCGGAAAACTATGAAAAACTTAGGACCATGCTGGATGCCATCATCGAAGACGATACGGCTACTTTCGTACTGCTGATGATCAAATACAAATACGGTTTCGATTTTTATGAAATCGCCAACCGGATACAGGACGGTACATATGTCGAAACCATCAGGTTCCTGGCGGATTACTACATAGACCAGTTAAAAAACAATACCGCTTTCTTTGACGAGATGGGCAGGACCATTATTGAGGCAAAACTCAATGAATACTATGCCCTGCTTGATGAACTGGAAGAGAAAGCCCTAAATAATGATTTAAACGGCATTATCAAAGGCATTCAGGACATTGCGAAGCTGCTCTCAGACAGCGATATGATGCTTCTGAAACAGCTGGTCTACACCTACTTCAAAAACAGCCTGCCGTTTGAAATATCGCAGCTTATCTCTGCTGAAAAACTGCAAGCTCTGAGTGAAAAGATGGATCAGCTCACTCTGGCTGTAAGGACCTACATAGATCTTGGAAAGAAGATCAGAGACGGCGAAAGAAAACTTGCCGAAGGACGGGAAGAACTTGATCAGGGCTGGAAAGACTACTATGCAGGCCTGGCACAGCTGCAGGAAAAAGAAAAACTTCTGAACAGTTCAGCTGACGAGATCGCTGATGCGAGAGCACAGCTGGAACAGAAGAAACAGGATGCGTTGCTTGCGCTGCAGGAAGCAAAAGACAGGCTTGCTCAGGCAAGAAAAGATGCGGAAGAAGCCATTGCCGGATACAGGGAAGAGATCCTCAACAGACAGTACAACTGGGTCATTCAGAACAGAAATACCAATGCTTCCTATGCGGATACCAGAGGTCCGATCAACGGTGCCAGAGGTTCCAGTTCAGCATTCGGCGCATTGTTCTTCATCGTTATTGCTCTGGTCTGTTTCTCGACGATTGCCATTATTGTCGAAGAAGAAAAGAAGAGTGTCGGTACGACCAAGGCCTTCGGTTTCTACAACCGCGAGATCCTGGGCAAGTACCTCATCTTCGGCTTAACGGCTGCTGTCATCGGTTCTATTCTGGGATGCATCATCGGCTTTGTTGTGTGCCGATTTGTGCTGAACTATTTTGAAGGCAACAACGTCTATCTGGTCGGCAGATACAAAGTCGTTACCTCTCCAACGGTCATGGTAATCGTATCTCTGGCTGTAGCGGCACTGTGTGCGCTGGCTACTTACGTGGCGTGCTCCGACCTGCTGAAATCGCCGGCAGCCCTGCTGATGAAGGGCGAGACGATCGCTACCAGAGACCGCAAGAACAAGAAGAAAGAGCTCCGTACAGACAGACCGAAACGTTCTCTGTACTCCCGTCTGATCCTGAGAAACATCGTCAATGAAAAAGAACGTGTCATGATCACCGTCTTCATCGTTGCGATCAGCTGCTTCTGTACCGGTATCGGCATTACTTTAAGAGACGGTTTCGTCGGCATGCTGGGTAGACAGAAGACAGATGTTTATCTTTATGATTTCCGGATCAATCAAGCCGGAGGTATTACGGAAGAAGAGCTGGAACAGGTGGAAACGATCCTCACCCGGAACGATGCCGACTATCTTAGCGCCAACTACAGCGTTCATCTGTTCGAGAAAGATCAGAAGGTCAATGCCCTGAATGTGGTAACTGCCGATAAAGACAAACTGAATTCCTTCATCGCGATCAAGGATCCTAAGACGAAGAAATCGCTGACCCTGCCTCAGGAAGGCGTTCTGGTACAATTGCGATTAAGTGAAAGCTACGGCGTCAGTCCGGGTACAAACCTGACCCTCTACGACAGTCAGCTGGAGACCTATCAGGTCCCTGTTGTCGGATGTTTCCAGAACTATCAGGGAAGACTCGTTCTTGTTTCCAGGGAAGCATACAGCCGGATCTTTAATGAAGAAGTCGAAGATAACTGCTACTATGTCAGATTGAATCAAGACAACTATGACACGGTATACAGAGAGCTGTCGGACATCGAACACATCTCGATCGAAAAGTCGGACAGCTATAAACAGGCGATGGAAAACGCCATCGGTCTATTCAATATCATCATCATTCTGATGACACTGATGTCCATACTGATGTCCTTCCTGATCCTGACCAATCTGGCGAACATCTACATCACCAGAAAGAAGAAGGAGCTGATCGTCATGCGGATCAACGGATTCTCGATCAAGGAAACGATCCGCTACCTGGCAAAAGAAACGCTGCTGACAACGGTGCTGGGTGCTGTCGTTGCGCTGGTCATGGGCTATTTCCTCGGTATCATACCGATCCGCGTACTGGAACAGCCTGATGCCCAGTTCATCAGATCCTTCAATGTGAAAGCCTGGATCATTGCGATCATATTGGAAAGCATCTTCTCCCTGATCATCAATTCTCTGGTATTCAGGAAAGTCAGGAAACTCAACTTCCGCGAAGTCCTGTAACAGAATAAAGACCGTCTCTGCATGAGGCGGTTTTTTATTGCTTCGTGTTATCATTAATAATAAGAAAAGGGGAAACAAGCATGCTGATAAACGTCAACGATATCAATCTATTCTATGAAGAGAAAGGAAACGGAAGACCTTTGCTGATGATCCACGGCAACAGCGAAGATCATACCATTTTCGATGAAGCAAGCGAAATACTGAAAGATCATTTCACAGTCTATCTATTGGATTCCCGTGACCACGGTCAGTCGGACAAGGTAAAGGAACTGCACTACGACGACATGGCTGACGATATCGTAGCTTTTCTGAAGAAGAAGGATCTGAAAGATGTCGTATTCTATGGCATTTCTGACGGCGGTATCCTCGGTCTGCTGGTAGCGCAGAAAACCGACCGCGTTTCCAGACTGATCGTCAGCGGAGCGAACCTTACTCCAAGCGGCGTAAAAGCGCATTTAAGACTGCTGATCAAGGTTCTGTATTTCTTTACAAAACAGTCCAAGCTTAAGATGATGCTGGTGGAACCGAACATCACGGCAGAAGAACTCACCAGGATCAAAATCAAAACGACGATCATTGTCGGTGAGAAAGATCTGGTAAGTCTCGATGAAAACAAGATCATCCACGATAGCATCAAGAATTCTAAACTCATCGTACTGCCAAACGAAGGACATACCAGTTATATCAATCACAATACCAAGATCGCTTACATCATTCTGGATGAAATAGAAGAAGACAATAAACAGTCGAAATAAAGGAGATAAGTATGGCAGCTAATATTCTGGATAAAGACAAAAAAGAACTCTTTGAACTCGGAGATGCGCTGTTTAAGCATCCTGAACTCGGCTATAAGGAGTTTACCAACAAGAAGATCCTGATGGATTATTTCAAGGAACACGGAGTCAAGGTGGAAGAACTTGGCTTCAGAACGGCTTTCAAGGCGACCATCGGAAACGGATCACCAAGGATCGGACTGATCGCCGAGCTGGACGCCATCCCTACCCTGGGACATCCTTTTGCCAGCAAGACAGACAACGCGGCACACAGCTGCGGTCATTCCACCCAGTGCGCCATCATGGCCTATACGCTGGTAAAACTGAAAGACACATTGAAGAAAGGAACGGTCTCACTGTACTTTACTCCGGGCGAGGAGTTCACGGATATTGCCTTCAGAAATCAGCTTATCAAAAACAAGGAAATCAACTACATCGGCGGTAAAGTAAACATGCTGGCGGCAGGAATGTTCGATAAGGAAGATCTTTTCATCCATCTGCACACCATGGGCCAGTCCGATTATCATTATTCCCTGAACAGTACCCTGTGCGGCTTTGTTTACAAGCGCATCACTTTCAAAGGCAAGGCAACGCATGCGGCAATGTCACCGGACAAGGGAATCAACGCGCTGAATGCTTTCATCCTCTTCGACAATGCCATGAACATGCTTCGGGAAACATTCAGGGAAGACGACTATATCCGCGTACACGGCATTCTTTCCGAAGGCGGACAGACCGTCAACTCCATTCCGGAAAGGACTGTCTACGAGTGCTATGTCAGATCCTTGAATGAGAAAGCATTAAAAGAGACGGCGGCCAAGATCGACAATGCGGCGAAATACAGCGCAAAAGCGATCGGAGCTTCCGTGAAGATTGAAACGACTCCGGGCTATCTGCCGATGCATCAGTCAAGGCTAATCAGCGACATTCTAAGAAAGAACATGCTGAAATACTGCAGGCCGGAAGAGATCCATGAAGATGAGATCTCCATGGCAGGCGGAGACATGGGCGATATTTCCTGCTTCAAGCCTTCCGTCCAGTTCGGCTACAGCGGATTTACCGGCTACTGTCACAGCAGGGATCTGTGCGTCAGCGATGAAAACAGAGCCTATCTGGAACCTTCAAAGATCGTCTACGATACCGTACAGTATCTTGCTTCCCATGAGGATTATGTCAAGAAGATCAAGGAAGCTTATAAACCGGTTCTTAGTAAAAAAGAATATCTGGAATATCTGAAAGGATAAAGAAAAGGCAGGAAGAACCTGCCTTTTAATTTGTTTATAATATCCGGAATAATCAGTTGTAGTTTTTTAATGTTTTCAGCAGCAGTTCGCAGAAACCCGGATAATCCAGTCTCATGCCGACATGGGTATTCGGTTCCTTGCCGCGGAACGGTGAACCTTCCTTCGGTTCGTCCCATCTCTTGGTAGAAGTCAGGTCGATATCGGCTTCCGGATTTGAAGTCTGCAGGAAGCGCAGATCCGTGACCGTCATGCCTCTGGTCAGTGTGCCGTTGAGCTCGATGTCGACATGCAGGAAAGCATCCTTGATCAGATCCGGCTGAATGATCCAGGCGACTGCGCAGGCATCATGAAGGTGTGCATCTCCGCCTTTCGCAAAGAAGTCGCACAGTTCAGCACCGAAGACTCCCGCAACATTGCCAAGGCTGCACATGTTTTCGATGAAAGTAGGAGTAACCGGACACTGTCTGGTCAGGTTGACACCGACCATGTAGATCGGCATACCGGAATGGAATACCTTGTATGCGGCTTCCGGGTCGACATAGATATTGAACTCGGCAGCAGGCGTCCAGTTGCCCGCGTATGCTCCGCCGCCCATAATATACAAGGCGTCGACTCTTTCAGCGATCCTCGGTTCTTTATTCAAGGCAGAAGCGATATTGGTCAGAGGACCTGTCGCACACAGCGTAACATGATCCGTGCTCATGACGGTCTCGACGATGAAATCGACTGCGTGCTTGGTTTCCGGCTGACGTTTCGGCGGCGTTACGACCGGTCCGTCCATTCCGCTCTCGCCATGGACATTAGCGGCAATGATCAGCGGTTTTGTTGAAGGTCCCGCATGACCCGGATAGACAGGAATATCAGTACGTCCGATTTTCTCCAGCACGACCAGAGCATTTCTGGTAACATTCGGCAGATAGCCGTTTCCTCCAACCGTCGTTACACCCAGCAGATCCAGATTCTGTGCCGCCAGCATGATCGCAAACGCGTCATCATGACCAGGGTCGCAGTCCAATATCAGTTTTCTCATTTTCTTTCTCCTTTAATCATCTATTGCGTAATGCCGTATTCTTCATGAACCCGGCTATTTTTTCTTTATCGAAAGTCTCATGTCCGGAGATCTTGTATCCCGCTGTGCCGTTCGCATAGGCACATGCCTCATAGACATCCTTACCTTCCAGTCTTGCGGCAATGAATCCCGCGTTGAAGCTGTCTCCGGCTCCTGTCGTATCGATTACCTCTACGTCATAAGAAGGATATTCTCTTTCTTCTGTATCGCTTATGACCAGATAGCCTTCTTTTCCGTTTCTGGCAATCACTGTTCTATCCTTCGTGGCAAAATGTCTGACACTTTCTCTCCAGTCATCGGCAGGATACAGGGACAGGAATTCATCCTTTCCGGAACCGGTCAGATATCTTACATAAGGAAGGATCTTTCTGATCGCCTCGGTTGCTTTGGGATCCAGCTGACTGATATCGCTGACTCTGGTATTCAGATCGAAGGATGTTTCCACACCCGCCTCACAGGCGATCCTGTACAGTTCAGGAAGACTTTCCACAATACTTCCCCCCGACAGTAAAGTCATTCCGGAAGAATGTAGCCAGGATGCCTCTTTGATCCTGTTCAGATCTACTCTATCCAAATCCAGATCGCAGTACGCCTGGTCCTTTCTCGGGAAGCCCCAGAGATGTCTCTCTCCTTCTTCATCGATAAAGGCGAACACGTTGATCGTATTCAGTTCCTCTTTCATGATCAGAAGATCAGTATCGATCCCCAGGGATTTCATCTGCTCGGATATGTATCCCCCGCCGTAGTCTTTACCGACCGTTCCCAGGAAAGCCGTATCGACGCCAAGCTTCGCCAGTGCCGCGGCCGTTCCCCCGATCGTTCCACCCAAAGAAAGATGATAAGGCACGGCTTTGCCGGAAGCATCATTCAGCAGATCTTCCAGCCTGAGATGTACATCTACACAGGCATCGCCTACAACAACAGCCTTATTCCATCTCTCAGGCATTCCTTGCGGCCTCGATGAATTCCCAGACCTTTACCGGATCCTTGACTCTGCCCGTGATCTCCTGCAGGAACTTCGGATAAGTCGTCAGAGTGCAGCTGTCTACGCCATACGGGTGCGTCTGATGGATCGCTTCCGCGACATTCTCCGCATTCAGTCCGCCCGCGATGATGCACTTTACATCCGTCGATTCAATGATGCGTCTGTCGATCTCTCTGTCGTGGATCATGCCGGTAGCGCCAACACCGATGGTGCTGTCAGGATCCTTGGTATCGATCAGGAAGAAATCCGTGACTGGTTCATAAGCCCTGATCAGTTGTAATATTTCAGGCCACTGTTCCTCAACCGGAATACCTGCGTAAACCGGGATCGCTTCCATGATCTTGAGCTTCGGGAATCTGTCTCTGATCCGCTGTACGCCTTCCGGAGTGATCAGTCTGATATCGTTGGAAAGATGGAATACATCAGGTTCATACAGCGTCAGGTCGTTGATGATCTCATCGACATCCGTAGCGATGGTCAGACCCACCTTGACCACATTGTCCGGCAAAGCTTCAAAGAACTCCTT
The DNA here is from genome assembly GCA_017620435.1 of Erysipelotrichaceae bacterium. Taxonomy (GTDB): domain Bacteria; phylum Bacillota_I; class Bacilli_A; order Erysipelotrichales; family Erysipelotrichaceae; genus Colivicinus. The sequence continues at coordinate 3,756 of JAFZQL010000120.1, read as the reverse complement.
TGCCTGGGCACAGTTCTTCTGGAACGGCAGATGCGGAACTTCGCCATAAGAAGCACCGATATGGTCCGCACCCAGTGCCGCAACGATCTGCGCATCCTTGATTTTTTCACATCCGTAAATCTGAGTAATAACTTTTGCCATAATATTTCTCCTTATTAATCACTGATCACCTTTACAAAGAACTGTCTCGCTCTCGGCCCGTCGAATTCACAGAACAGCACGCCCTGCGAAGAACCAAGCATCGCTCTTCCTTCATGAACGATCAGAGTCAGTCCTGTACCGCAGATCGCACTTTTAATGTGACCTGCCGCATCGGTAGGTGTATCGAAATTGTGATGATAATCGTATCTCATTGGAATCAGCTTATCCAGCTCTTCCTGGAAATCCACATGACCTCTCTTGTCCCAGAAAGAAGTGATGATGATGCCGGCAGTCGTATGATTGCAGTTGATGACGCAGATACCTTCTTCGATGCCGCTTTTCTTTACGACTTCCTGGACCTCGTTTGTTACATCATGCATGCCTTCGAACTTCGTCGTCAGGCTTATCTTTTCCATGTATGCCATAAGTCGCTCCTTCCCTACAAGATCTCGATCTTGCTGCTGCGGAATCTGGCCGCATCCTGATCCCGGCACCAAGGTTCTTCGCTGTTTCTGAAAGGCCTCAGTCCTCTCCAGCAGCCGATATATCCGGCAACGAAATCCATCGGAATATGCTCCATCAACGGATGCATCCACAGTGCTTTCGCCTTAGGCACCCTGATGATCACGGCATTCTCCGGGAACAGGGATTCATCCGCATCGGTAATGACAGCCACGTGTTTTCTGATGGAGCACATGACTTTGATCGTTTCCAGTTCTCTGGAGAAAGCCGGAGAATCTTCGTTGGCGATGATGAAGGTGCCGACATGTTCGCTATCCTTGATGAAATAGTTGATGTGGTTCCATCCTTCGGAATCGTCGTTCGTGGTAAGTCCGCCAAAAGCTTCCACCATCTTCGCAGAACCGAAGAAAGCCGTCGCATAATCCGGACCGTCACCGACAAAGTCCATGTTGTCGACACCGTCTTCTTCCCACTGTTTCGCCAGATCAAACGCCTGTCTTGAAAGTCTATCCATGACTTCTTCGTCATAGGAATCCACATATTCCAGCAGTCCATCCCGGCATTTCTGTGCCTGTTCAGGCGTCAGCTGTTTCTTCACTCTGCTCATATAGAAACCGTACATCATCAGCGAGAAGACCGATGAGTAGTAGGATGTGACATTCGGCGCCAGGTCATAGCTTGGTAAGGTCATCGGAATGACGTACTTGCAATTGCCGGCAAGCTTGCCGTTTGGATTGGCAGTAAAGGCGATGCTGGTCCCGCCGTGTTCATTGATGCGGATAGCCGCCTCGTTCGGTCTTGCCGGAGATCCGGAAATGGATACCACACACAACATGTTTCTTCCCAGCGTCAAAGGATTCCATTCGCTGTAGGTGTTGTGATAACGGGAGAAATCGATGTTGCGGTATGCCTTGGTCGGTGTTCCCGGAACCATTCCCGTCTTGGTCGAAGTATCGGCGTTCTCGAAAATCGGTTTCGTAGCGATCGCCGCGCAGTAGCTGTCGCCGCAGCCGGTAATAAACACATTGCCTCCGCCCTTTACGACTTCAGGCGGAACGCACTGTTCAAAGAATTCGAACGTCTCGTTTTCCGCAATCGTATGTATATCTTTTACGCTGTTCCTGATCTGTTCGAGAAGAGGACTCGTGTAGTCTTTGTAATCCATAGTTTACTCTCCCATTACGCAGACGCTGTAGCTGCGTTCCCGCGGTCCGTCATACTCGGCAAAGAAAACATCGTCCTTGCCTTCGCACAGAAGCTTTCCGTCCTTCAGAATCATAGAAACGGATGATCCGAACAGACAGTTCTTGATATGCCCTGCAGCATTTTCCGGTGAATCCTGATGATAGAAGTTGATCCTGGCAGGAACGATCCTTCTCATCTCTTTCACGATATCATCCAGTACTTCCTCGCCGCAGGAAGTGATCCTGAAGATCCCGGCAGTAGAAGCGGCTGTTTCTGCGACAACGACGCCGTTTCTGATTCCGCTCTCTTTTATTGTTTCAGTGAGCTGCGCAGTGATGCTCTGTAAAGAATCTCTGCCTGTCGTTAATGTGTATTCTTTCATGTATACCATATCGCTGCTCCTTAAATGATGACGATCTCGGTGCCGCCCTTCAGACGGGACTTGCTCAGATCGCTGCTGTATCTTTCATCATCTCTTCTGAAAGAAGGGACGCCTTTGATGGCTGCAATATATCCGGCAACCATGTCGAAAGGAATATGCTGAACCAGCGGATTCATCCAGAAATACTTCGGTGTCGGTGTAGTGAATACTTCCATCGTTTCCGGGAATTCTTCTTTCTTCGCATCGGAGATAATCATGCACGGGCTGTTGATGATCCTGATCGCATTGATCGTTTCCAGAACTCTGCCGAAAGATGGCGTCGACTTGTTCGTGACGACGACACGTCCGATCCTTTCCGGTTCTGTCAGGAAGTAGTTGATATGACACCAGTCCTCCGAATCATCGTAGGTCGTATAGCCGCCAAACGCTTCAATGACCTTCGCTGAACCGAAGAAAGCCGTCGCATAATCGCCGTAGTCGCCGATAAAGTCTTCCGCTTTCAGGTCTTTCCATTTCTCGGCGATCGCAAAAGCGTGTTCCTCAAACTCGTCGTTCTTCTTCTGACATTCGGATACGAAGTTCAGGAGTTCTCTGTTTATGTCGTCGTAGACCAGCGGACTGATCGTATTCCTGACTCTGCCTATCCTTAAGGCGATCATAAACAGCGCCAGCAGAGATGCATTGTAGGTAGTGAGACCCGGCTGGTATTCGCCATCCTCAGGAAGCCCTACATGGATCAGATAACGGCATTCTTTTGCCAGAGGAGATTCCGGATTGTTGGTGATGGCAATCGTATTGGCTCCGTATTTCGAAGCTCTTCTGGCACATTCTATGACTCTGGAAGCCGTTCCTGAATACGAGATCAGAATCACCAGCGGCGTGTTTGGAGAATAGCCAAGATTCTTGCTGTTGAGGAAACGGGAGAACTCGATCGCCCGCATCACGTTTGTTTCAATCTTTGTGACGCTTTCAAAAGCTGGCTTCGCAGCAATCCCCGCAAGCCAGCTATCTCCACAGCCTGATATGAATACCTTCTGAACGTCCCAGATCTCCTTTACCGGAAGCTTCTTCACCTGAGGCAGTACGTTCTGATATACGATGTTTATATATTCTTCCATCCGTCTTGCCTGACGAAGAAGAGAATCATCATAATCGTTTCTATTCATCTTTCTGTCCTTTCAGTTTATCGTAAATCTCCTGAGCGGTATGAAGCATTTCTTCCCTTGTTTCCTGACTCATATCCAGGAACGGGCCGTACTGTCTGACGTTGTAGGAGGCCACCACATTGCCGATGACGCAGGTCATCAGCGGATCATAGCCTTCGCACCACGCCCACAGCGCTGCACCGGTAGAAGAGTTGCCGCAGCCGGTTGGGTCGATTTCTTTTTCCTTTTCAACGGTGCTGATCATCGGAACGAAATAATCTTTTCCCTCGGCGATCATGTATGCCCCGTCTGTACCGACACGGTAGTAGACCGGTATTCCAAGCTCTTTAAGCAACGGAATGATTTCCTTATCGGTATCGACTCCGAAAATCAGAGCACACTCGTTACGGTTGATGGATAGAATATCTACGACACGAAGAT
>JAFZQL010000119.1 GCA_017620435.1 Erysipelotrichaceae bacterium | reverse complement strand
GCCAAGGGCCCTCTGGCCGGATGCAAGGTTGTTAACGTCAAGGCTACGCTGTATGACGGATCCTACCACCCGGTTGACTCCAAGCCGAACTCATTCGAAGCTGCTGCCAGACTGGCATTCAAGGCAGGTATTCCTAAGGCTAACCCGATCCTTCTGGAACCGATCGGCAAGGTTACCGTTATCTGTCCGGAAGAATATACCGGCGATATCATCGGCGATTTCAACAAGAGACGCGGCATGATCCTGGATACTGGTTCTGCTGAATCCGGTGAAGCCCGTATTGAAGCTGAAGTACCGATGGCAGAAATGCTGAAGTATGCGACAGAACTGCGTTCCATGACCAAGGGCAGAGGAACATACGTCATCGACTTTGACCGTTATGAACCGGCTCCTCAGAATGTCACCGACAAGGTTGTTGCCGCTACGGCTGCCGAAAGAAAAGACGAAGACGACGATTAATATCCCGTCAAAGCATAATAAAAGGAAGTTCTTGAGAACTTCCTTTTTTGTTTCAATCAGTTGCTGCTGGCAGCCTGCAGGATAACCGGGATTTCCAGTTTCTGGTCGTCTCTGATTATAGTGACAATAACTTTCTCGCCGATGTTCCTGGAATCCAGGATCTTTGACAGATCGCCATACCCTGTAACCGTTTCGCCATCGATGGCTGTTATGATATCGTTTGGCTGAATGCCTGCTTCCTCAGCGCTTCCTCCCGCTATGACTTCAGAGACGACAACGCCGTCTGCCCGGTAGAACGAAGAAGAAGTATAGACTCTGACACCCAAGGCTGCTCTATCCTTGACATAACCGTTTTCAATCAGATCGGAGATTATACGGGTGACCGTATTGGAAGGGATCGCATAGCTGATACCTTCCACGCTTGTCGTCATTGTGGAAGTATTCTTCGCATTGACGATACCGATCAGGTTGCCGTTGATATCAAACAGTCCGCCGCCCGAATTGCCGGCATTGACTGCCGCGTTGGTCTGAATGACCGTCATGTAGACGTTGTTGATGTAGATCTCTTTCTCTAAAGCGGAAACGATTCCGTTGGAGCAGGATATGCCCGAACCCAGAGGATTACCGATCGCGATAACATCCTGTCCCAGAAGCAGCTGTGATGAATCCGCAAAGGATACATACGGCAGGTCGCTTTCTTCGATTTTCAGTACAGCCAGATCGGTTCTTGTATCGTAGCCGATCACTTTCGCTGCGTAAGTCTCACCGTTGTACAGTTTAACCTTAAGAGAATCCTCGCTCATCAGACCGCTGATCACGTGCTCGTTGGTTATGATATAGCCGTCAGAGGAGAAGATGACTCCTGAACCGGCGGATGTCGATTCCGTTGTCCCGCCGCCAAAGAAGAAGAAATCCGAAGATACGGAACTTCTGACTGTGCAGGTGATCTCTACGACTGTGTTATAGGCCTTTTCGATCGCCTTGGTATATTCTCCCTTTTCTATGCTGGTATATGCAACTTCGTTCAGAACAATGTCACTGTGTCCCTTTCCGTTTTCTATATTTCTGTTGTAGAAGGACATAACACCGAATGTACCTAATCCCGAACCAAGCAGGGCTACCAGGAAAATAATGATAATGGCTTTAAAATTCAATTTCATTTTCCATCACCTCCGACTACTAATATAGGACTTGAATGTGAATTTCATCTGAATTTTACTAATGAAGATGAAAAAGCTATAATCTTAAGTATGAGCACAAAAAAGGAACATGTGGTCAGTATCAGATATGCAAGGAAAAACTTTTCGGCAGTCGGCCTTTTTCTGATCCTGTATGCGCTTTTTGTACTGATCCTTCCTTTTTTCTACCATATGTATATGGTCTATAGTAACAGCCCTATTCTTTCTGACAGATGGCTGTATTTCGGGATCTATTTCATCATCATTTTCTTTGGCACTCTGATTCCTTTTTTTCTGATGCGTCTGTATTTCAGACTACCATTTAAGAAGGTCAATCGCAGGATCACCACTTCTTTTATCGACCTCTTTGTTCAGACCATCGTTTTTTTCACCATCTGTATCGCCCTGACCTATGTATCCAACAGGATCTTTGTCTATTTCTCTCAGGAAGGAAAACTGATCTCCGGCATCGGCTTCAGTTATGATGACGCATATCTGGACAATTACCTGTATGTATTCATGCTGGTGATCGTTACCCCGATCATGGAAGAGTATGCCTTTAGAGGAGTTCTACTGAATGTTCTGGGTAAATACGGCAAGGTATTCGGACTCTATGCCAGTGCGATACTGTTTGCTCTGGCACATACCAATTTCTCGGAATACATCCCGGCTTTTGCGATGGGCTATGTTCTGGGCAAGACATCCTTACGATACAAGAGTATCCGTCCGACCATCATCATTCATATCCTGTTCAATGCCCTGATTTATGCTTTATGCGTGATTCCGGCATCTATTACTAGGTATATGGCTTACGGACTGGCTGCAGTCTCTGCAATTTCCGTTTATCTGCTCCTTACCGGGAGGTATGAAAGAATACAGATCCAGAAACTGCGTTCCAATAAAACGACAAACATCGTTTTCTATACCTGTCCGACCGTAATCATCAGTATGCTTCTGATGATCGCAGGAACACTCCTGTTTCTGTTTTTAAAATAAACCGGATACAAGGATCCGGTTTATCCGATTATTTCACATTGCCTGTACGGATACAGGTTTTTTATTTGCGCAGATCTTCTACTGTGATCGTCTCTTTCGGATATTTCCTGGCTACCAGAACATCCATGCAGTGGACATGCGGAATACCGGAAGAATGACACTCGAAAATCGTTTCATCGACTCTTTCAAATTTCCAGTCCGGATAGTAGGAAAAAAGCTTTCCGGTCGGCCACATTTTTTCGCCTTCGTCCCAGTCGGGCGGAAGAGGAATGAACGGCTTGTCGACGAAGACATTGAACCAGTTGATCCCTCCCGGTCTGGTCATGTCTTTGACTTTCCTGAAGAATCCGTCGATCCTGTCATCTTCCAGATACTGTATCGTTCCGGTGGAGTAAATGATGTCGAATTCTTCATCGATCTCAAAATCGTTGATATCGGCGATAAAAGCGTTGATCTCTACATTGTTTTCTTTTGCCATTCTTCTGGTTTTGGCAATACCGTTTACGGTGATATCGAAAGCGTAGACGTCATATCCCTGTTTTGCCATGAATACCGCATCTTTTCCTTCACCGCAGCCGATGTCCAGGACTTTGACCCCTTTTGCCGGAGGAACGAGCTTTATCAGCTCCTGGCAGAGCTCCGCAGGTTCCGTTCCCCAGAAGTAATCTTCCGTTTCGTACCACTTCTCATAGTTTGTCTTTAGTGCCATGTCTGCTCCTTTATTGAATCATCTGTACTTTTCAGAATACGTGATATAGGAACCGATCAGATTGGCGTCATTGCTGAAACAGCAAGGAACGATATCGATCTCGGTTCTGAAATGTCTTCTTCCGGTAAAAGAATCCGCGTTGACTTCTATAAACTTCTCTCTGATCTTTTCCGTTACGATCGGCTGTCTGCTGATCCCTCCGCCGATGGCGATCTTTTCCAGATCAAGAAGCCAGTAGAGATTGTAGATCTGTATGGCGATATTGGTACATAATTCATCCAGCACTTCCTGCGCGATCGGATCTTCAGGCAGCCTGGAAAAGAATTCCCGTCCGTCTATCGTTTCAGGACACTGCAATCTATTCCGATAGGTCTGAAGAAGGAATGTTGTGGAACAGGTACTGCCGAGTATGTTTTCTTCGTTTCCGTGATCCTTTGCATCCGTTTTGACAAAACTGAATTCTCCGGCCGTAAAATGACGTCCTCTGACGATCTCGCCGTTGATGATAAGACCTCCGCCTACACCTGTACCGATCAGAAAGACAGCGGCATTCCTGCATCCCTGCAGTGCGCCATAGCGGTATTCGGCCTGTACGGCAGCTTTCCCGTCATTTTCCAGAGCCACTCTGCATCCGCACTTTTCTTCCAGCAGCTTTCCGATACAACGTCCGTTGTTGTATCGAAGAGCGCCTCCGCCGTTGCATGTTCCGCTATCTACATCAATAAATCCAGGCAGTGCCATGGAAATGCCTTCCACTTCATCTTTATGCTGCAGATAGATCCCGCAAACCGTTTCCGCAAAACTGTCGAAACTGTCCCTCGGTGAAGGAACAAAACCTTTATCCGCAATGATCAGGGCATCCTCGACGGTAGCGTATTTGATTTCTGTACCGCCTACATCAAAAGCCAGTAGTTTCATTCCCGTTTCCTTTCCTGTCTATTGATCATCATCACAGTCATATCTTCATCATTCATTCTATCAATTCCGTTTTTTCTCATCAAGAAAAGACGGTTCTGTTCATCCGATTCATTCTTATTGACAAAGTATTTTAACAGGAGTTATTATCAAAAAGTAAAAGTATTGTACGGCCGTACAAGAAACCGTTCCATAAATCAAAAGAAATGGAAGTTGGTTTTAAAACCCATAAGAACAACATCGTTACGATGTTTTTTTATTTGTTTTCGGAGGTGCATTATGAGTAAGTTTGTATTCGTTACAGGAGGCGTCGTATCGGGTTTAGGGAAAGGCATTACGGCTGCATCATTAGGCAGGCTGCTGAAGGCCAGAGGATTCAAGGTAGCGTCCCAGAAACTGGATCCCTACATCAATGTCGATCCGGGCACGATGTCGCCTTACCAGCATGGCGAGGTATATGTTACGGAGGATGGCGCCGAGACCGATCTGGACCTGGGACACTATGAACGTTTTATCAACGAAGATCTGAACCGTTATTCCAACCTGACGACGGGAAAAGTCTTCTGGAACGTTCTGAATAAAGAAAGAAAAGGGGAGTATCTTGGAAGTACCATCCAGATCATTCCGCATATCACGAATCAAATCAAGGATTTTATCTATACTGCCGCCAGAAAGAACGATCCGGATGTTCTGATCTGCGAAGTCGGAGGAACGATCGGCGATATCGAATCGCAGCCGTTCATAGAAGCGATCAGGCAGATCGGACTGGAACAAGGAAAAGACAACGTCTGCTACGTACATGTTACGCTGGTTCCGTATCTGGAAAGCTCCAAGGAACACAAGACCAAGCCGACGCAGCATTCCGTGAAAGAACTGCAGGGCATGGGCATCAACCCGGATGTGATCGTTTTACGATGCGTAAAACCGCTTGAGAAGGATGTCTTTCAGAAGATCGCTCTTTTCTGCAATATCAAAGAAGAATGCGTCATCGAGAACAGGACACTGAAACTGCTTTATGAAGTACCTCTGGCACTGGAAAAACAGGGATTCGGAGACTGCGTCTGTCAGATCCTGAAACTGAAGGGAAACAAGCCGGATCTTGATGCCTGGAAAGCCATGGTCAAAAGAGCGAAGAAAGCCGATCGGCGGATCGATATCGGCATTGTCGGCAAATATGTGAAACTCCATGATGCCTATCTTTCTGTCGCGGAAGCGTTGAATCATGCCGCTTATTTCAATCACTGCAAGCTTAAGATCCACTGGATCGATTCCGAAACCATCAACGAAACAAACGTTGCGAAAAAGCTGGAAGCCTGCAGCGGCATCGTGGTTCCGGGAGGTTTCGGCAACAGGGGCATTGAAGGAAAGATCATAACGGCGAAATACTGCCGGGAAAACGATATTCCTTATCTTGGACTCTGTCTGGGCATGCAGGTGGCGGTCATCGAATTTGCCCGGAATGTCTGCGGACTGAAGGATGCCGATTCCAGGGAATTTGATCCCGAATCTCAGAATAAAGTCATCGATTTCCTTCCTGATCAGAACGATCAG